>JANJWS010000096.1 GCA_024709425.1 Thiobacillus sp. | reverse complement strand
GGCCAAGGTCGCGCTGCTGGAGCGGCTGGAAAAGAAGGCGCGCGCCATGGACCCGCGCGTCATCCAGGTCATGGCGAGCCTCGCCTCCGAATACGAAGTCATCTTCGTCGCCCGCTCCGACGGCCACCTCGCCGCCGACGTGCGTCCGCTGGTGCGCCTGTCGCTGCAGGTCATCGCCGAGCAGGACGGCCGCCGCGAGCAGGGCACCGGTGGCGGCGGCGGGCGCTTCGACTACCGCTACTTCACCGACGATATCCTCGAGCAGTACGCGCGCCAGGCCGTGCACCAGGCCAGCGTCAACCTCGACGCGCGCCCCGCGCCCGCCGGCACCATGACCGTCGTCCTCGGCGCCGGCTGGCCCGGCATCCTGCTGCACGAAGCCATCGGCCATGGCCTCGAAGGCGATTTCAACCGCAAGGGCAGTTCGGCGTTTTCCGGGCGCATCGGCGAACGCGTCGCCGCACCCGGCGTCACCGTCATCGACGACGGCACCATCCCGCTGCGGCGTGGCTCGCTGAATATCGACGACGAAGGCAACCCTACGCAGCGCACCGTGCTGATCGAGGACGGCATCCTCACCGGCTACATGCAGGACATGATGAACGCGCGCCTGATGGGCGTGGCGACCACCGGCAACGCACGCCGCGAATCGTTCGCCCATCTCACCATGCCGCGCATGACCAACACCCTCATGCTGGGTGGCGACAAGTCCCCGCACGAGATCATCGCTTCGGTGAAGAACGGCCTCTACGCCGTCAACTTCGGCGGCGGCCAGGTCGACATCACCAGCGGCAAGTTCGTCTTCTCCGCCGCCGAAGCCTACATGATCGAAAACGGCAAGATCACCTACCCGGTGAAAGGCGCCACCCTCATCGGCAACGGCCCCGACGCGCTCACCCGCGTGTCGATGATCGGCAACGACATGGAGATGGATCCGGGCGTCGGCACCTGCGGCAAGGAAGGGCAGAGCGTACCGGTCGGCGTCGGGCAGCCGACGCTGCGGATCGATGGGTTGACGGTGGGCGGCACGGCCTAAGTACTCTGCGCATATATCGATTGTTCGGTAAATGGCTCTGAGTGTTGTTTACCGGATCACCTATCCAAACGGAAAGATCTATATCGGCCAGGACCGAACGAACAGCATCAATTACTTCGGTAGCGCGTCTGACGAGCTCATCGCACGAGACTTCTCTCCTGAACAACGTCGAAGCTTTACTGTGACGCGGGATATTCTGTGGGAGTCTCAAACAGCTTCACGTGCGGAAGTCACGCGAAAGGAAATCGAGTTCATTCGGCTTTTCAGGTCGAACGATCCGGATGTGGGATACAACCAAACTCCCCCTCTTGTCAGACAAGGAAAGTAATCAAGCCGAATTTCAGATGAATCTGATGAGTACGCGATTCGGCCAGTCATCACCGTTCTGGTTTTGACTTTCCTCCCCTTACAGCCCCGCCGAAAATCGAGCCTGCCGGGCGGATCAGCGGCGAAGGTGTTTGAGCGCCGCCCACAAGAAATAAACAGAAAACAGCAAGGCGGGGCGAGTTCTTCGCCGCCCGTCCGGCGGGCTCGATTTTCGGGGTTTCGGGGATGTCGGGGTGCCCTTCTTTGGGTTCCTTTTCTTGGGCAAGCAAGAAAAGGAACTTGCCGCCGGGCAACCCCCGGCCAACGGTCAGCCGCGCTGCGAAAATTTAACTACAAGCGTGCTTCGCGACGGATCCAACTGGATTGCTTTGCTGCGTTGCCCTCGCAATGACGGGGCAAAACCTCAGGCCAGACTCTCCAGCGGCTTCGGCTCCTCGATAAAATATCCCTGCACGCAGTCGACTCCGATCTCGCCCAGCTTGGCGAGCGTATCCGCGTCCTCGACAAATCCGGCGACGGTGCGGATGCCTAGGAAGTTGCCGGTTTCCAGGATCGAGCGCACCAGCGCCTCGTCGATCATGCTGGTGCCGAGTTCGCGCACCAGGGCACGGTCGATCTTGAGGAAATCGAGTTTCATGCTCTTCAGGCGCGTATAGGAACTGGCGCCGGTGCCGAACTCGTCCAGTGTGAAGCGGCAGCCGTGACGCTGCAACTGGCGCATGAACAGCTGCGTCTGCGCGTGGCCTTCGACCGCGTCGGCTTCGCTGATCTCGAAAATCAGCTTGTTGCCTGGAATGTCACCCTGGACCAGTTCGGCGAGCAGGAACTTGAGGAACAGCGGGTTGGTGACGGACTGCCCCGAAAGGTTGATCGACAGGCCGCCGAGGCGGGCGGTCTGCTCGGGGTGCGCGCGCATCCAGTGCAGCACGCTTCGCGTCACCCAGCGGTCGATCTCGGTGATGCGCTGCAGGCGCTCGGCGACGGCGATCAGGTCGCGCGTGGCGATAGGCAGCTCGCTGCGGGTGTCGGGATGGAGCAGCACCTCGTGGTACACCGGTGAACGGGTGTCGTCGCCCAGGGTGATGACCGGCTGGCAGTTCAGGCTCAGTTCGTTGTTGGTGAGGATGGCGGTGAGTCGGTGCGCCTGCTCGGCGAGCGCCTCCACGCTGCGATCTTCGGTTTCCTGGCCGTAGCCCATGACGTGCGTGCCGGACTCGCGCGCGCGGGCGCAGGCAGCGTTGGCGTTGTCGTAATAACCTTCAGGGTCGAGCGCATCGGGGACCCACATGAGGCCTGCCGCACCCTGGACGCGATAGCGTACGCCGGCGATTTCGTGGGGACGAGCCGCAATGGCCTGGAGCAGGGCGTGGACCTGGGTTTCGGCGACACTGCGGTCCGAGACCTCGATCCAGAAGGCGAGGCCGGATTCGCCCGCGCGGGCGAGGGGCACGCGCGGCAGCAGGCTTTCGGGCAGCCACTGCGCAAGCTCACGCAGGATGGCGGTGCGGATGTCGGCGTTTGCGGGTTCGTTGGCCGGACTGGCGATGTCGAGCTGGATCACGACCACGGCGAAGCCGCTATCCGGGCGCCGGCTGCGCAGCCAGTGGCGGCGGATGGCGCGGAAAAAGCTCTTGCGGTTGAGCAGGCCGGTGCCGGTGTCGTGCGTCGAGCGCCACAACAGGTCACGCTGCATCTTCTGGATCATGGCGCTGTAGGAGCGATCCATCAGCGGCAGCTCGAGATCCTCGGTCCACTGCGCACGACCTTCCTCCAGTGCCTGCAGCAGTTCCTGGCGCCTGAGGTCGAGCTTCTTGATGCCCCGGTAGTTGGCGAAAACATAGACGGGCGGCTGGTCACCGATCCAGATCAGGTTGAGCGGCGCGTCCGGCGATTTGAACTGAAGCCAGTCGCCGACACGCAGGCGCTCGGCCAGTTCGTCCTGGATTCCGGTCAGGCTGTCGTCCGCGGCATCGTCGAGGCGCGCGGCGACCGGCGTACGCGGGTGCCGCGACTTGTCCTCATCGAACAGCAGTGCGGCGAGCTGGTCGATGATGCGGTCCTGGGCGAGCTTGTCGGCGCACACGTGGGTTAGCGCCTCATCGATGCGCTGCAGCAGAGTCTGCACCTGCGCGGCCGAGGGTGCCGGATGTGCCGGATCCAGCCAGGCGCTCAGCTGTTCGAGCACCTGCCAGGCATCGCGCGCGGAATCACTGTCCGCCCCGTGGCGCAATTCGGCCATCAGCAGCACGTTTCGCCAACCCCCATTCAGGAGTTCGATCACCGCGTTGGGGGCCGGGCGTTCACCCAGCCGCCGCAGCAATGCCTGCAGGATGCCGTGTTTTGCAACTTCCGCGCGCTGACGGCCTTCGCACATTTCCTGCAAGCGGAAAATACGCGCGCTGCGCTCATGCATCAGTGGCTTTACGACGCGTTCGAGCTGGATGCGTGCTTCGTCGAACACCCCTGGATTCTTGTCGGCTTCGGTGTTGATGCGGTCGGTCCAGCGCTGCATCAGCCGCAACAGGCGCTGGTCGGTGATCCTCCCGTCGTCGTCGGCGACCATGCTGATGCGGTCGAGCGTATTCAGCACCTTGTGCGCCGGGTGCGAAGGGGAGCTGAGGAATTGCGGGTCGGACAGCGCCAGCCGGGCGAGGCTGCTCTCCAATTGTTGGAAGAGCGGGCGCATGCCGGCGTCGACCGATCGCTCCGCGTGCATGGTGTCGAACAGTGCGCCGAACATGTCGACCGAACGCTGCATGTCCTGGGTGAGTGCGGCGGGCAGTGCACCCGATCGGGCGAGGCGTTCGAGCACGGGCGATCCGGAAGTCGCGGCGACGCCTTGTGTCGCGGCTGCGGAGATGGGCGCACTCCGGGACTGGGGTGCATGGCCAGTGGTTGCCGGAGCGGCCGGGTGCACCCTGTCCGCAGGACCCGCGTGGGCGGGCGCGCCTGCCGCAGGCGGCTGGCTGCGAAAGAAATCGAACAATGTACTTGCCAGCCGGCCGAGCGCCCCGCGCTGTCCCGTGGGCGCCGCCGGGGAACCGGGGGCCACGGATATGTCCGGAGCGGGCTGGTCGGGAGTCTGCTCGGGCCGCCCAGGCGCGCTGGCGACGTCAGGATGGCGCTGCAGCGTCTCGGCCTCGGAGACCGGCAGCATCGCGAGCAGTTCGGCGTAGAGCGGCGCCAGTTGCGAGCCCAGTACTTCGCGCAATGTCACGTAGGCGACCTGGCGCGCCCGCGGGAGTACCGGGACGTCTTCCAGTGCGGCACGGTACGCATGGAGGATCACGGCCGGTCCGAACGGATTGTTGCCATGGTCGCAGGCAAAGGCGAACAGCTGGCCAATGCGTGGTTCGAGGTCCATGAGCTGTTCCTGGAACTGTTCCTCCAGACGTGATGCCTCCGACGACGTGGCGAGCCAGTCCTCGAAATCCGTTTCGTCGACCAAGGCGAGCCCGCCGGATGTGTGGTCGCGGGTCGCCTGGGTGCGAACGGGGCGGACATGTTTCACGGCATCCATGACCTGTTTGGCGAAACGCTCCCTGACCTGTCCGGCGTACCGGGCGAATTCCGGGACGGCGGCCAGCAGGCCGCTGTGCTCGGAGATGCCGGCAGCATGAAGCGCGGCGTTGTTGAGCCGATCGGTCAGCTGGCGCTGGGACTGTTCGTGGGCCTGCAAAAGGGCCTCGTTCAGAAGTGCCGTGCTGGCGTCGCGCAGATGGGGAGACGCGTCGCCGGACGGCAGTGCCGCGAGCTTCTGCCGGTGGCTCGCCATGCGCAGTTTCTGCAGCGAACGCAAGGCTTCGGTGGGCTGCCGAACGAAGGCAACACCGATACCGAGTGGGCCGAGACGCTTGAGCAGCGCCGCCATGCGAAATGTGGTCGGCGGCGAAAGCGTCGCGGAGGTGAAGACAATCTCGACCTCTGCACCCGCGCGCTGGGCGAGCGCCGCGATCGCGGATTCGGGATGAGTGAACTTCAGGAACAGACCACCGAGGCAGAAGTCACGGATCTCACAGGGGATCTCCGCGTAACCCGGCTGTGTGATGAGGGCCGGCTGCGACACCTGGAAGCGCATGTCACGACGCTGCTCCTCGCCCGTCTGCCGATTCCCTGTCAGGTTTGCCGTCATTTCCACACTATTCTCCATGTTCGCATGGTGCGTCGGGTGCCGTGCCGCCGAGGCGCGACCAGCCACGTGCGGGCATGCCTGGCAGCATCCGCCGGGTTTTGGTAGACTGCCACGCATGAACCGTGCCGCATACTTCTTTGACCGTTTTTTTTATCCCACGCCACAGGCGGTCGGGAGGCACTGAAGTACGTAGCATAGCCTAACGAAACCGCCAGTCCGCTGGCGGTTTTTTCGTTTTGGTATTGCTGCCACGGGCCGATCCAACGAACGGAGCCTGACCATGCACGCCACCCGAACCGACGACACCCGCATCGAGCAAAGCGGCGAACTGCTCGCTCCGATGCAGATCATGCGCGAATTGCGCGCCAGCGAGGCCGTGCTCTCCCACGTGGCGCATGCGCGAACCGCGATCCATGACGTGCTTCGCGGCGCCGACGACCGCATGTTCATCGTCGTCGGCCCCTGCTCGATCCACGATCCCGCTGCTGCACTCGATTACGCCAGGAAGCTCAAGCCGCTCGCCGATGAACTGATGCACGATCTCATCGTGATCATGCGGGTGTACTTCGAGAAGCCGCGTACCACGGTAGGCTGGAAGGGGCTGATCAACGACCCGCACCTGGACGAAAGCTTCGACATCAACGAGGGCTTGCGTCTCGCACGCAAGCTTCTGCTCGAAATCAACGAGATCGGCCTGCCGTGCGCGACGGAATTCCTCGACCTGATCTCGCCGCAATACATTGCGGATCTTGTGAGCTGGGGGGCAATCGGCGCGCGCACCACCGAGTCGCAGTCGCATCGTCAGCTCGCCTCCGGCCTGTCGTGCCCGGTCGGGTTCAAGAACGGCACCGACGGCAGCCTCAGGATCGCGGTCGATGCCATCAAGGCGGCCGCTGCGCGCCATCACTTCATTTCGATCACCAAGTCGGGGCACGTCGGCGTGTTCAGCACATCCGGCAATGAAGATACCCATGTCATCCTGCGTGGTGGCAAGACCCCCAACTACGATGCGCCCAGCGTCAACCAGGCCTGCGCCGAACTCGCTGCGGCGGGCTTGCGTCAGCAACTCATGATCGACTTCTCTCACGCCAATTCGAGCAAGCAGTATCAGCGTCAGATGGACGTTGGCGCCGACGTGGCCGGACAAGTCGCGGGTGGAGACAGCCGCATCATCGGGGTCATGATCGAAAGCCACCTCAACCCGGGGCGCCAGGATCTGATGCCGGGACAGCCGCTGGAATACGCGAAGTCGATTACCGATCCCTGCCTCGGCTGGGGGGACACCGAGCCGCTGTTGCGTCTCCTGGCGGACGCCGTGAAAAAACGCCGACTGACCGCGCCGGCGGATGAGGAATAGGTCCGCTTCCGGGGTAAAATGCCCATGGCGGGCCTCCCCGCATGGCCAAATCGTGAACCGGGTCAGGTCCGGAAGGAAGCAGCCCCAGCGATCCATGCCAGTGCCGGGGTTCTGGCTCGCCACTTTTTCCAGGGTTCAGGGGTCAGGATTCAGGGATCAGGGAAAGGCGGCAGTGGCAGCGTCGTCGGGTTTTTCCTGAATCCTGAATCCTGGCCCCTAGACCCTACGCACATGACTGATCTCTTCGGCGACTCCGCTTCTCCCGCACTGGCGCTGGCACGCAAGTGGCGGCCGCGCGAATTTGCCGACCTCAAGGGGCAGGAGCACGTGGTGCGCGCGCTGTCGAATGCGCTCACCCAGGGCCGCCTGCATCATGCCTACCTGCTTACCGGCACGCGCGGCGTGGGCAAGACCACGCTGGCGCGCATCCTCGCCAAGTGCCTCAACTGCGAGACCGGCGTCACCGCGACTCCGTGCGGCACCTGCTCGGCCTGCACGCAGATCGACGCCGGCCGTTTCGTCGACCTGCTCGAACTCGACGCCGCGTCGAACACCGGCGTCGACAACATGCGCGAGGTGCTCGACAACGCGCAGTACGCCCCGACGCTAGGTCGCTACAAGGTGTACATCATCGACGAAGTGCACATGCTGTCGAAGCCGGCGTTCAACTCCATGCTGAAAACGCTGGAAGAGCCGCCGGCGCATGTGAAATTCATCCTCGCCACCACCGACCCGCAGAAAATTCCGGTGACGGTGCTTTCGCGCTGCCTGCAGTTCAACCTGAAGCCGATGCCCCCCGCGCTGGTTGCGCAGCACCTCGGCGAAGTGCTCGAACAGGAGAACGTTGCGGCCGAACCGGCCGCGCTCAACCTGCTGGCGCGTGCCGCCGCGGGCAGCATGCGCGATGCGCTGTCGCTCACCGACCAGGCGATCGCCTACGGGGGCGGCAAGGTCGAGGCCGCGGCGGTCGAGGCCATGCTTGGCACGGTGCGGCGCGATTATCTGTTCGATCTGCTCGACGCGCTGGCGGCGCACGACGGCGACGCCCTGATGGCGCAGGCGCACGGGCTGGCCGAGCGCGGCCTCGCCTTCGACGCCGCGCTGCAGGACCTGGGCAGCCTGCTCGCGCAGCTCGCGCTGGCGCTGCATGCGCCAGCTGCAATCGAGGCCGGCATGGAGACGGAACGAGTGCAGGCCGCCGCTGCGCGACTCGATGCCGAAACCGTGCAGCTGTATTACCAGATCGCACTCAATGGCCGGCGCGACCTGGCCTTCGCGCCGGACGAATTGTCCGGTTTCTGCATGACGCTGCTGCGCATGCTGGCCTTCGCCCCCGGGGCGGCCGGGGGTGCGCCGCGCCCGGGCCCTGCATCGCGCACGGAGACGGCCATGCGCCCGGCCGCGCCTGCATCGACGTCTGCCGCGGAGGCGGTCTCGGCGCCGCCAGCACCCGTGGTGGCGCGTCCGGCGGCCGCGATGGCGCCCGCCGAACCCGTCGCCTGCGCCCCCGTGATGACCGCGCGCGAGCCTGCGCCAGTCGAAGCCTGGGATTGGCCGCAGGTGGTCGCCCAGTTGCGCCTGGGTGGCATGGCCAAGATGCTCGCAGACCATTGCGAACTCGCGGCACAGGATGGCGCGTCGGTGACCCTGCGTGTCGGGGCGGCACAAAGGCATTTGCTCGATCGCGCTTACCAGGACAAGCTGGTGGCGGCACTGCGCGACAGATTCGGTGCGGCGCTCGCGGTAAGCTTCGAGGTGGGCGAGGCCGCCGAACAGACGCCGCAGCAGGTACGTACGCGCGCCCGTGAAGCGCGCCAGAGCGAGGCCGTGGCGGCGATCGAGGCGGACCCGTTCGTGCGCGAACTGGTCGAGCGTTTCGACGGGCGCATCGACCCCAACACCATACAACCTCTAGGAGAACACTCATGATGAAGGGCGGCATAGGCAACCTGATGAAGCAGGTGCAGCAGGTGCAGGACAACATGGCCAAGATGCAGCAGAAGCTGGCTGAAGTGGAAATCGAAGGCCAGAGCGGTGCCGGCATGGTCAAGGTGGTGATGACCTGCAAATACGACGTGCGCCGCGTCAGCATTGATCCCAGCCTGATGGGCGACGACAAGGAAATGCTGGAGGACCTGGTTGCCGCGGCGATGAACGACGCGGTACGCAAGGTCGAATCGACGGTGCAGGAAAAAATGGGCAGCGTGACCGCCGGGCTGCCGATTCCGCCCGGCATGAAGCTGCCGTTCTGACCTGCGAGACGGCACCGTGCAGCCGGCTGCGCTCGATCGCCTGATCGCCGCCCTGCGCGTGCTGCCCGGGGTCGGCCCCAAGTCGGCTGCGCGCATGGCCTACCATCTGCTGCAGCGCGACCGGCGCGGCGCCGAGCAACTGGCCGATGTGCTCCGGCATGCGCTGACCCACCTCGTCCACTGCCGGCTGTGCAACAACTTTTCCGAGGCTGCCGTGTGCGAGGTGTGCGCCAGCCCGCGGCGCGACAAACGTCTGTTGGCGGTGGTGGAGATGCCTGCCGATTTCAACATGATGGAAGCAACGCACAGCTACAATGGCCTGTATTTCGTGCTGATGGGGCGGCTGTCGCCGCTCGATGGCATCGGCCCGCGCGAGATCCACCTCGACCGCCTCATCGAGCGCGCCGCCGACGGCACGGTCGAGGAAGTGATCCTGGCGACCAATTTCACGCCCGAGGGCGAGGCCACTGCGCATACCATCGGCGAACTGCTCAAGGCACGTGGCCTCAAGGTGAGCCGTCTGGCGCGTGGCGTGCCGGTGGGCGGCGAACTGGAATACGTCGACAGCGGCACGCTGGCGCAGGCCGTCCGGGACCGGCGGACCGTTTGACTCAACACAACAAACCAAATCGGATGACACGATGGAACTGACAGCACTCACCGCCCTTTCCCCCCTTGACGGCCGCTACGGCAGCAAGACCATCGCCTTGCGTGATTTCTTCAGTGAATACGCGCTCATCAAGTACCGCGTCATCGTCGAGATCGAATGGCTGAAGGCACTGGCGGCAGAGCCGGCGATCACCGAAGTGTCCTTCTTCTCCGACGAAGCCGTCGCCGTGCTCGACGCCATCGCCGACACCTTCTCCGTCGCCGATGCCGAGCGTGTCAAGGCGATCGAGGCGACCACCAACCACGACGTCAAGGCGGTCGAGTATTTTCTCAAGGAAAAAACGAAGTCGAACGCCGAGATCGCCGCGGTGTCCGAGTTCTTCCATTTCGCCTGCACCTCGGAAGACATCAACAACCTGTCGCACGCCCTGATGCTGAAGGGCGCGCGCGACGCCGTGCTGCTGCCGGCGCTGGAGAAGGTCATCGCGCGGCTCACCGACATGGCGCACGATCTGGCGGACCTGCCGATGCTGTCGCGCACCCACGGCCAGCCCGCCTCGCCCACCACGGTCGGCAAGGAACTCGCCAACGTCGTGTATCGCCTGCGCCGCGCCTGGGACGCGATCGGTGCGGTCGAGCTCACCGGCAAGATCAACGGCGCGGTCGGCAACTACAACGCCCATCTGTCGGCGTATCCCGAGCTCGACTGGGAGGACTTCGCACGGGACTTCGTGCAGCACCTCGGGCTCGCGTTCAATCCCTACACCATCCAGATCGAGCCGCACGACGCGATGGCGGAACTGTACGACGCCATCGCACGCACCAACACCATCCTCATCGACCTCGACCGCGACGTCTGGGGCTACATCTCGCTCGGCTACTTCAAGCAGAAGGTGAAGGCGGGCGAGGTGGGATCGTCGACCATGCCGCACAAGGTCAATCCGATCGACTTCGAGAACAGCGAAGGCAACCTCGGCATCGCCAACGCGGTGCTGCGCCACCTTGCGGAAAAGCTGCCGATCTCGCGCTGGCAGCGCGACCTGACCGATTCCACCGTGCTGCGGAACATGGGTGTCGGATTCGGCTACAGCCTGCTCGCCTACGAATCCTGCCTGCGCGGGCTGGGCAAGCTCGAAGCCAACCCGGCCGCGCTCGCTGCGGATCTTGATGCGAACTGGGAAGTGCTCGCCGAGCCGATCCAGACGGTGATGCGCCGCTATGGCGTGGCCAATCCCTACGAACAACTGAAGGAACTCACGCGCGGCAAGGGCGGCATCAACCGCGACACGCTGCATGCTTTCATCGACGGGCTGGCGATCCCGGACAAGGAAAAAACGCGTCTGAAGGCGATGACGCCGGGCAGCTACACCGGCATCGCCGCGGAGCTGGCGCGGCAGATCTGAACGGAGGCTTGCATGGCCGAACACGCGCTCGACGTCGGCGTTGCCGACTTCAACCGGAACGTGGTCGAGGAATCGCGACAGCGTCCGGTCGTGGTCGATTTCTGGGCGCCGTGGTGCGGCCCCTGCAAGGTGCTGAAACCGTTGCTGGAAAAGCTCGCCGCCGAATACGGCGGCAAGTTCCTGCTCGCCAAGATCAACTCCGACGAAAACCAGGCGCTCGCCGCGCGCTACGGCGTGCGCGGCATTCCCAGCGTGAAGGCGTTCGTCGACGGCGAGGTGGTCGACGAATTTTCCGGTGCCCTGCCGGAAGGCGAGGTGCGTACCTTCCTCGATCGCCTTGTGCCGAGCCCGGTGGATGAATTGCGCGGACAGGCCGACGCGGCGCGGGTCGCAGGCGACCTGCCGGGCGCGCTGCAGCGGCTTGCGGAAGCCTCGAAGCTCGACCCCGCGCATGTCGGCGTGCGCCTGGATGCGGCGGAAATCATGCTCGATCTCAACGAGAACGAAGAGGCCCGACGCCTGCTGGAAAATGTTGCGGACGCCGCCGATCCGCGCGCAGCACAGTTGCGCGCGCGCCTGCAGTTTGCCGGCGCCGCGGGCGAGGACGTGGCCGCGTTGCGTGCGCGGGTGGCCGCGGATGGCAGCGACCTCGATGCACGACTCAAGCTGGCGACCGTGCTTGTCGCTGCCGGGCAGTACGAGCCCGCGATGGATGAACTGCTGGAAATCGTGCGGCGCGACCGCACTTTCGGCGACGACATCGGGCGCAAGACCCTGCTGTCAGTGTTCGATCTGCTGGGTGGCGGCGAGGTGGTCAGCCGCTACCGGCGCATGCTGGCAAGCGCGCTCTACTGAGCGCGTCGTTCACTCTCCCGCGTAAATAGACGCGGCGGCGATTTCGGCTTCGCTCAGGGCCGCCATGGCCTTCATCTTGGCCGGCGTCCCCTGCACGGTGCCGGTGCGGTAGGGCAGCAATTTGTGATACATGTCGGCCTGCTTGATGCCTGTGATCGCCGGGCCGCCCTCCGCGCCCTCGCCGAGCTTGCCGTGGCAGGCGAGGCATTTTTCCGTGTAGACATCGAGGCCGTAAGGTTGGGCCTCGGGGGGGAGCGCGGACACGATTTCGGCGGGATGCGGCAGACCGGTCGCGGCGTTGTCGCTGGCAGGGGTTCCATTCGGTTTGTCGCTGTCGCCGCATGCAACGAGCAGTGCGGACAACAACAGGCCTGTGCCAAGGTAAAAAGTCTGCATGGTTCTTCTGGTGTGTGTGTGTCGATGGGATGCAGCAGGGGACAAATCGCGGCAAACGGCCGGACCAGCAGTCACAATTGTGTCACATCTTCAGTCCAGAGGCAGGTAATTTACCTCGACGATCTCGACGTCGCGGCGTCCGTGCGGCGTCTGCACGCTCACCGTGTCGCCTTCGCGCGCTTTCATGAGGGCGCGCGCCATCGGCGAAATCCATGCGATGCGCCCACGCGCCGCGTCCGCCTCGTCGATGCCGACGATGGCGTAGGTGTTTTCTTCGCCATCGGCGTCGGCCACCGTGACGGTGGCACCGAAAAATACCTGATCGGTGGGCTCGCGCGTCGCCGGATCGACGACTTCGGCGTGTTCCAGCCGCTTGGAGAGAAAGCGGATACGGCGATCGACCTCGCGCAGACGTTTCTTGCCGTAGATGTAGTCGCCGTTTTCGGAGCGGTCGCCATTGCTCGCTGCCCACGCGATGGTCTCGACCAGCTTCGGGCGCTCGACCTTCCACAACTGGTTGAATTCGGCATCCAGCCGCGCGTAGCCGGCGGGGGTGAGGTAGTTCTTCGAGCCCGCAGGCAAGGCGGGCGCGGCGATGTCGTCCGCGTCGTCATCGACGTCGGATTCCTTCACGAACGCCTTGTTCATCGCCCGAACAGCCGCATCAGCAGGGTGAGTGCCAGCGACAGCAGGACGACGCTGGCAAACGGGAAGTAGAAGCTGCGCCGGCCGCGCCGGAGATGCACGTCCCCCGGCAGGCGTCCCAGCCCCAGGCGCTGCAGCCAGGGCGTGGCGAGCCCCAGTACGAGCAGGATCGCGACGAGCGTGATCAACCATTTCAGCATGCCGGGATTGTAATCCGTCCGCGGGCGCGGGGTGCGCGAACGCTCAGGGCTGCTCCGCGGCTTCGATCTGGCGGCGCTGCGCCTTGGCGGCCTCCTGTAGCTGGCCCTCCACGGCGCGCGCCTTTTCGACCGCCTGGATCTGCGTTTCGAATACCGGGTTGGGCTGGCGCTCGGTTTCGGGCTGCGGGGGTGGCGTCGGGTCGCAGCCGGCGAGGACGAGCAGCAGGGGCAGCAGGGTAGGTTTCATTTCGTGTCCTCCAACAGACCACTCGGCAGGCCGTCGATGCTGACCTGGTTCTTTTCGCGCCAGTAGTCGACGAGTCCGGCGGCGCCCTTCTTTTCGGCCCAGCGTGCCAAGGTATCGCGTTCGCCCGCGTAGGTGTAGCGCGGCACGCCATAACCGCACGAGGTCTGCACCGATTCGACGTCAAGCACGATGATCTGGCGTTCGCCCGGCAATTGCGGGAAATGCCCCCGCAGTTCCGCCCATGCCGCGTCCTGCCGCCGCACCGTGCGGCCGCGGCCATACAGACGCAGGATCAGCGGATCGGTGTCGAAGCTGCACCACATCAGCGTCAGGCGGCCGTCGTGGCGCAGGTGCGCCGCGGTCTCGTTGCCGCTGCCGGTGAGATCAAGCCAGGCCACGCGGGTGTCGGACAGCACGCGCAGACTGTCCATGCCCTTGGGCGACAGGTTGAGCCGGCTGTCCGCCGTGCCGCTGGCGGTGAAGAAGACATGCTGCGCAGCGATGAAGGCGCGGTGCCGGTCTTCGAGTGCCGGATAGAAGCGTGCCATCAGTTGATCTGCTTCTTGAGGAATTCGGTAAGAATGCGCAGCCGCGTCACGCTGTCGTTCATTTCCAGCAGGTCCTGCCGCACGCCGAGCTTGAGCGGAAGGATCTCGGAGAGGCGAAAGCCGACCCAGGCCGCGTCGTCGAAGGCGAGCGGGGCCGGGAAACGGGCCGCGCCCAGTTCGTCGATGATGCCGCGCAGGATTTCCACCGCCAGTTCGAGCTCTTCCGGTACCGCGCAGGGCGGCTCCGCGCTGATGCTGTCAACGGTGCCGACCAGGAGCCCGCTCGGGAGCGTCTCGGTGCTGCGGATGACGAAGCGTTCCTCCGCCTGGGTATCGATGTGCAGGATGCCGGTTTGGGGCATGTCCCAGTCGGTGATGCGCACCAGCGTGCCGACGGCATGCGGGATTGCGGGGGTGCCGGTTTCTTGGCCCTCGCGGATGGCGCAGACACCGAAGGGGGTGTTCTCGGCGATGGCCTGTTTCACCATGTCGATGTAGCGCTGCTCGAAGATCCGCAAGGGCAAGCGGCCACCCGGAAACAGCACGGTATTGAGCGGAATCAGCGGAAGCTGGCTCTGCCGAAGCGCAGTGCTCACGCGGCGTCACCCCAGCGCGTGAAGAGCGCGTGTGCAACGCCCAACTGGTCGAGGATGCGCGCAACAACGAAATCGACCAGTGACTCGACGCTCTGCGGATGATGATAGAAGCCGGGGTTGGCCGGCAGGATCACCGCGTTCATCCGTGTCAGGGTCAGCATGTTCTCCAAGTGCAGGGCCGAGAATGGGGTTTCACGCGGCACCAGGATGAGCTTCCGGTGCTCCTTCAGCATGACGTCGGCGGCGCGTTCGATGAGTGAATCCGACATGCCGTGGGCGATGGCGGCAAGTGTCCCCATCGAGCAGGGGCACACGACCATGGCATCGGCGGGATTGGATCCGGAGGCGACCGGCGCATTCCAGTCCTCGCGGCCGTAGACCCGCAACTGGCCGTCGCGCGTGGCGAGGCTGTCGGTGAGCTGACGTTCGAGGTCACCGGCGCGCGCGGGCAGCGTGATGCCGAGTTCCTGCTTGGCGACGAGGTGGGCGGCCTGAGAGATCAGGAGCTGGACATCGAGGTTGGCGGCGATCAGGCATTCGAGCAGGCGCAGCCCGTAGGCCATGCCGGAGGCCCCGGTGAGGGCGAGGGTGACAGTGTTCAAGGGTGTTTGCATGGGGCGGATTGTCGCCCGGATGCCGCGAATAATCTACTCTGGCGCGACGTCCAGGCTGGTTGAGTGGGTGAGGATGCGGGCGACGACAACACCGTTCACCGCGCCAAAAATCAATGCTGCCGCCGCGAACAGCGGCAGCAGCGTGGTGATCGCAGGCCCCGGCAGCAACCAGCCGGCCGCGAGCGCGAGCTGGCCGCCGACGTGGCCGAATGCCGCGAGGACGGACAGGCTCACCGGGCCGAATTGCCCCCGCGGCAGATGACGCGCAAGCCCCAGCACCATGAGGCTGCAGAATGCGCCGGCGGCCGACAGCCAGAAGCCGGGCGCGAACAGGGTACCCAGCAGCAGTCCGCCGCCCAGCACACGCAGTGCAGAGACCCAGGCCGCGGCGCGCCAGCCGTACTGCAGGAGCACCATGAGCACGACGATGTTGGCAAGCCCTGGCTTGATGCCGGGAACGGGGCTGGGCAGTGCGGCCTCGGCGAAGGTCAGGCCGATCGCCAGCGCAGCCAGCCGGGCGATGCGGCGATCGTCGGGCGTGACCGGCAGTTCAATAGCCGAGGGTGTCATAGGCGGGATTTCGGCCGCGGATCTCGACGCTGACCTGGTTGGGCAGGCACAGTGCGGCCTCGCCGGCGCGCGTGAGCCAGCCCTGTTTCACGCACAGCTGGCGCGGCGAGGGATCGGCGGCGACGCGGGCACGGCCCGGCGTGATCTCGATGTGCGTGGTACCGAGCGGGCCGGGAATGGCGAAGGTCTGCGGGCGCGTCAGCGTGGTGGTCTCGACGACTTGTCCGGCGGCGCGGATGATCACGGTGTCGCCCGGTCCGTCGCCCCAGCCGGAAACGGCAAGTGCAACCACCGCCGCAGTACCGGCGGCGAGTATGCCGATGTCGCCTGTGCGCAGGATCACGATGCGGAAAGCTCGCGGTGGCGTACCAACACCTGCTCGCGTTCGCGGAAGGCGGCGGCGAGACTCTCGGCGAAATACACGCTGCGGTGCTGGCCGCCGGTACAGCCGATGGCGACGGTGAGATAGGCACGGTGGTCGCGGATGAAGCAGGGCAGCCAGTTTTCGACGAAGCTGCGGATGTCGGCGAGCAAGGCCATTGCGTTCGGACTGGCTTCGAGATAGTCCTTTACGGGTTGGTCACGGCCGGTAAGCGGCCGCAGTTCGGCGACATAATGAGGATTGGGCAGGCAGCGCACGTCGAATACCAGATCGGCATCCAGCGGGATGCCGTGCTTGAATCCAAAGGACTGGAACAGCAGCGTGATGCGCGAGCGGTCCTGACCGGTCAGGTCCTTGATCCACAGGCGCAAGGCCGAGGCGGACAGGTCGCTGGTATCGATGCGGTGCGCCAGGGGCGCCACATCCGCGAGCCTTTCGCGCTCCAGCTGGATCGCTTCCTGCAGCGACACTGTGTCGCTGGAAAGCGGGTGGCGCCGCCGCGTTTCGGAGAAGCGTTTGACCAGCGTGAGCGTCTTCGCTTCGAGGAAGATCACGCGGAGGTCGGCCCCCTCGCCACGCAGGCCGTCGACGATCTGTGGCAGCTGTGCAAGGCTCGCGCCGCTGCGCGCGTCGATCGCGATGGCGACACGTGTCTGGCCTTCGCGTGCGAGGTATTCGATCAGGGTCGGCAACAGCGCGAGCGGCAGGTTGTCGACACAGTAATAGCCGATGTCCTCCAGCACCGCGATGGCGATGCTCTTGCCGGAACCGGACAGGCCGGAAACGAGCACGATCTGCATTCAGTTCTGCCCGTCGATCGCCGCCTGCTGGCGCTGGATGAACCGGTCGAGCGGATTGATGCCGCGACTCTTGAGAATGTGGTTGCGCACGGCGACCTCCACCAGCACCGCGAGGTTGCGCCCCGCGGCAACCGGGATGCGCACCTTGGGAATGTCGACGCCGATGATCGTCTCGGTCGAGGCCACCATGTCCAGGCGATTCAGACCGACTTCGCCGATTTCTTCCGGATGCACCAGTTCGACGATGAGTTTGAGGTTCTTGCTTCGCTTGACGGCGGTTTCGCCGAACAGGGTGCGGATGTCGAGAATGCCCAGACCGCGCACCTCGAGAAAATCGCGCAGCAGGGGCGGACAGTTGCCCTCCAGCGTCTGTGGGGCGACGCGCTTGAGTTCGACGTAGTCGTCGGCGACCAGGCGGTGGCCGCGGGTGACCAGCTCTAGTGCCAGCTCGCTCTTGCCGACGCCCGCGTTGCCCTTGATGAGAACACCGATGCCGAGCACCTCCAGATAGACGCCGTGCAGCGCAGTGGCCTCGGCCAGGTGCTGTGTCAGGTAATGCCCCAGATAGGACATCAGTACGGGACTGGCGAGCGGAGAAGAAAACAGCGGCGTCGAGGTCCGCTCCGCAGTCTCACGCAGGATCTCCGGAACGGCCTCGCCATTGGAGATCATGATTGCAGCCAGCTCGGTCGAGAACAGGTGCCGGATCGCTTCGGCAAGTCCATCCGGCGGCAGTGCGCGCAGGTAGTCCATCTCGGCACAGCCGAGCACCTGCACGCGATTGGGATGCACGAAATTCAGGTGGCCGATGAGGGCCAGCGTGGGTTTCTGGACGGTTTCGGAGGACAGGGTACGGCCACCGCCATCGCGTCCGCCCACCCATCGCAGTTGCAGCTGTTCCGCCATGTCGCGAAACAGGGTCTCGACGGAAACCTGGCTCAGCTGGTCCATGCGCCGATCAGCCCCACCAGTTCGGTCGGGGTGGGCGCTGCCAGCATGCGGGCACGCATGGCCTCGTCGCCGAACATTTGCGCGAGTTCGCCGAGGATCTGCAGGTGCCGTTCGTTCGCGTTCTTGGGGACCAGCAGGACGAAGCACAGCGACACCGGCTGGCTGTCCGGTGCATCGAATTCCAGCGGGTTTTTCAGTCGGTAGAGCGCCCCACACGCATCGTCGAGGCCCTTGATGCGGCCATGCGGGATGGCGATGCCGTGACCGAGCGCCGTGGAGCCCAGGCGTTCGCGTTCGAACAGGCTGGTGAAGACGTCCGTGGTTTTGAGCGCATGGCGTGTCGCGAGCAGTTCAGCTGCGTGCTCGAACAGCTTCTTCTTGCTGGAAAAATCGAGATCCAGCAGAGTGGTTTCCGGGGAAAGAAGGGGGGCGATCAGGTTCATGCTCAGGCAGAAACGGGCGGGATGCCGATCCTGCAAACGAATTATACGCCCGCTTGCGGGGCGTGGCCGGGCGTATCGTGCCCGGCCGGTTCAGCCAATCAGGCAGGGCTTTCGGCGGACTGGTGCTTCAGGCCGCCAGCACTCTGGTGGACGTCGGAAATCTTCTCCTTGTACTTCACGATCTGGCGATCGAGCTTGTCGGCGAGGAGGTCGATTGCAGCGTACATGTTGCCATCCTCGCTGTGGGCGTGGAAATCGTGGCCCTTCACGTGCAGCGTGGCTTCCACCTTGTGCACGAGTTTCTCGACCTGCATGATCACGCTGATGTTGATGACATGGTCGAAGTGGCGTTTGACGCGGTCGAGCTTCTCCGAGACGTAGTCACGGATGGCAGGGGTCACTTCCAGATGATGACCGGAAATCGTCAAATTCATACAGCCTCCTGGTTCTGAGGAAATTAAGCGGGCCCCGGCTGCGAGCCGAATGCCCTGAGTGCACATGCACTCGGTTTCATTGTCGGCTGAAAGCGGGGGACATTCAAGCTCCCGTCGTCGCCTCTCCGGCCACGCCAGGATGCGGCGCCGCAATCAAAGCGAGCGGCGCATGTTCGCCGGCGGGATCTGCATCGATTCGCGGTACTTGGCGACTGTGCGCCGCGCCACCACGATACCCTGCTGGCCGAGCACTTCGGCGAGCTGCCCGTCGGAAAGGGGTTTCCTGACGCTCTCGGCGGCTACCAGTTGCTTGATCAGCGCACGGATGGCGGTCGACGAGCAGGCGCCACCATTTTCGGTGGCGACGTGGCTGCCAAAGAAATATTTCAGCTCGAACAGGCCGCGCGGCGTCATCATGTACTTCTGCGTGGTGACACGGGAAATCGTCGATTCGTGCAAGTCGACCGCTTCGGCGATCTCGCGCAGCACCAGGGGGCGCATCGCCACTTCGCCATGTTCGAAGAAGTGTTTCTGGCGGTCGACGATGGCTTGCGAGACACGCAGGATGGTGTCGAAGCGCTGCTGCACGTTCTTGATCAGCCAACGTGCCTCCTGAAGCTGCGTGGCAAGCTGGTGGCCGCCGGACTCGCGGTGCCGCGCCAGGATGTCGGCGTACACGCGGTTGACGCGCAGGCGCGGCATGGCCTCGGCATTGAGGCTGGCGATCCACATGCCCTTGACCTTGCGCACGTAGACGTCGGGAATGACGTAGTGCGTCTCGTCGGCGCCGAAGGCGGCGCCGGGACGGGGATTCATGGAGAGAATGAGTGCGCGTGCGGTGCGCAGGGTGGCGTCGTCGATGCCGAGCATCTTCTTCAGCTTGCCGACATCGCGCGCCGCGAGCAGGTCGAGATGGTCTGCGGTCAAACGCATGGCGGCGTCGCGCGCGGGGGTCTCGGGCGGCAGTGCGCGCAGTTGCAGGGTCAGACATTCGGCGAGATTGCGGGCGCCGACGCCGGTCGGTTCCATGTTCTGCAGGTGCTTCAACGCCGTCTCGACTTCCTCGGGCTCGAGCTCCTCGATTTCCATCCCGAGGGCGGCGGTGATGTCTTCCAGTGGCTGGGTAAGGAAGCCGGACTCATCGAGATCATCGATCAGCGCCGCCACGAGGATACGGTCACGCACCGACAGCGGGCTGACGATCAGCTGGTTGAGCAGGTGCTCGCGCAGGGTCGCACCGGAAACGGGACCCTGCGCAAAATCGCTGTCCTCGTCCTCACCCGGGGCGCCGCCGTAGTCGTTCCAGTCGGCTTCGTCGAGGGTCGCTGCTTCGCGTGCGGGCTCGTCGGCATGGTCGGCTCCCGCTTCGGTCGCTCGGTCGTCGTTGGCGGATGCCGGGGCATCGGTTGCGGCGGCGGCCGCGCTTTCTTCGTCTTCGCGTTCCAGCAACGGGTTGTCCTGCAGCATCTGCTCCAGTTCCTGGTTCAGTTCCAGCGTCGACAGCTGCAGCAGCCGGATCGACTGTTGCAGCTGGGGCGTCAGGGTCAGATGCTGACCAAGCTTGAGTTGGAGGCTGTGTTTCATTGGTCCTGATAACGGAAGTTTGCGCGGCGACTTGAGTCGGCACGCAAGCGGCAGGAACAGGTGCGGATGTTCATGGGACGTTCAGGGGTGGGGGCGGGATTCGCTGCAGCCCGGAAATATTCGATGGCACGCCGCCGTGACAAGCACTGCGGCCGGGAACCGCGGAACCGCCTTCGGCGACGTCGTGTTGGCGCGGCCGATTCTATCATCCTGAAAACCACGGTCGACCGCCACGGGTCAGGTTGAACCCAAAACCGCAGCAGCCTTGGGCCCGGACGCCTCATCGGGCCCATTCAACGGTGATTTTCGGGATGCTTTCAGCAAGTAGCGCTGGTTTGACCGCTACCTAGAGGCGGAAGTTCTCCCCCAGATAGACCTTCCGGGCACTTTCGTCCTGGATGATCACTTCCGGATTGCCGCTGACTAGTACCCGGCCCTCGTTGATGATGTAGGCGTGATTACAGATGCCCAGGGTCTCGCGGACATTGTGGTCGGTGATGAGGACCCCGATGTCACGCTCCACCAGGAAGCGCACCAGCTTCTGGATGTCCAGCACGGCAATGGGATCGACCCCGGCGAAAGGCTCATCGAGCAGGACGAAGCGCGGGTTGAGTGCGAGCGCACGCGCGATCTCGACACGCCGGCGCTCCCCTCCGGAAAGGCTGAGTGCCTGCGCGTCGCGCAGATGGCCAATGTGCAGGTCGTCGAGCAGGTTGTCGAGGTGTGCCTCCAGCTCGTCGCGCCCGTATCGCTTGAGTTCAAGGATGGCGCGGATGTTCTCCTCCACCGTCAGCTTGCGGAAGATCGACGGCTCCTGCGGCAGATAGGCCAGCCCGAGGCGCGCACGCTGGTGAATCGGCATGTGAGTGAGATCGTGCGCGTCCATCTGCACTTCGCCGCCGTCGGCCGCGACGAGGCCCACCACCATGTAGAAGCAGGTGGTCTTGCCAGCACCATTGGGCCCAAGCAACCCGACTACCTCGCCACTGCCGACCTCGAACGAGACATCGTGAACCACGGTGCGCTGGCCGTAGGTCTTGCGCAGCCCCCGGGCGACGATACGGCTCATTGCGTCGGCTCGCTGCGTGGTTTCGGGCGGATGACGGCACGCACCCGACCGGACGGGGTTTGTGCGCCGGGTTCGCCGACGATCTTGTAGAATTCGGTGTCGGCGTTGTACGAGATCTGCGCACCGCGCAATTCATCGCCGCCACGCCGCAGCCTGGCCTGGCCAATCAGTTCGAGCTGACTGCTGATGCCGTTGTATTCGATGCGCTCGGCGAAACCCTCGATGAACTCGTCGCGGCCGTCCAGCTTTTGCCGGAACGCCACCGGCCGGCCCGTGGCGCTGATGCGTTCGAGGCCTTCGGCATTCTGGGTCACCTGCACGCGATCCGCGCGCAGCATGAGCGTCCCCTGACTGAGGATGACGTTGCCCTGGTAGATGCTGAGCTTGCGGATGTCGTCGAGCGTCACCAGGTCGGCTTCGAGGTTCACCGGCTTGTCGCGGTCGGCCTTTTCGGCCTGAACGGGCGTGGCCAGCAGGCTCGCACATAGCGCGGTGAGTACCGCGATTCGGATGGTCTGCATGATGCTCATCTTTTCACTGGTTGAAAGCGCGCGTTCACCCGCCCGCTCAGTTTGACGACGCGCCGCTTGGCATCGTATTCCATTGCGCCCGCCTTCGCGGCCAGCGTGCCGTCGTCGAGACTCACCGGACCCGGGGCACGCAGCAGGTCGCGCTCGGGAAACACCAGCAGGCGTTCCGTTCGCAGGGTCATCTCGCTCTGGCCGGGCTGTGCGGCACGTGCCAGCACGACCTCGCCACGCAGATCCACTTCGTCGCCGCCGGGTGAAACCGTGGCGCGCACTGCTTCGGCCCGGACCTCGCCGGCGCTCGGATCGATGTGGACGAAACGCGGGGCTTCCATCTCGGTCCGCTTGTTGCCGCTGTAGTGCTGCAGCCGCCTGGCCGACAGGCGGTATTGGGGCCGGCCATCGGGGGCGGTGCGCAGTGCCTCGAAATTTTCCATGATGCCCTCCGGTTCGAGTTGCGCGGACGCACCACCGTTGACGGGCAGGTGCACCGCACGCTCGATCCAGAAACTGAGTGCCGCCAGCACCAGCAGAATCGCCAGCGGCAGCCACAATGATCCACGCGAGATCATTTGGCCAGCGGGCTCATTTCAGATAGGGTGCGAGCGCGGCATCCAGGGTGCCTTGCGCGCGCATGATGAACTCGCACGCCTCGCGCACTGCGCCACGCCCCGCTTCTCGCACGGTGGTGAAGTGACTGTATGCCTTCACCAGTTCCGGCGCCGCCGGTACGGTGATCGCCAGTCCCGCACGTCGCATGACCGGCAGATCGACGACGTCGTCGCCCATGTAGGCGGTGTCCTCGCAGGCGAGGTTCAGCTCGCGGCACAGCGCTTCGTAGACCACCAGCTTGTCGTGCGCACCCTGGTGCACGATCTCGATACCAAGGTTCTTCGCGCGGTATTCGACCACGCGCGAGCTGCGTCCGGTGATGATGGCCAGTTCGATGCCGCTGCCCTTGAGCATTTTCAGGCCGTGGCCATCGAGCGAATTGAAGCCCTTGTATTCCTCGCCGTCGTCACCGAGGAACAGGGTGCCGTCCGTCATTACGCCGTCGACGTCGAAGGCGATGAGCTTGATCTTGCGGGCACGGGCAATGAGATCATCGGTCATCACACCACCCCCGCGCGCAGCAGGTCGTGCATGTTGAGGGCGCCCACCAGGGCGTTGTCCGGGTCGACCACCAGGAGGCCGTTGATGTGCAGGGTTTCCATTTTTTCCACCGCCGCGACGGCGAGCTCTTCCGCGCGGATCGTTTTCGGGTTGCGGGTCATGAGGTCGGCGATTTTCGCCTGCTGCAGGTCAAGCGGATGTTCCAGCGCGCGCCGCAGGTCGCCGTCGGTGAAGAGGCCGGCCACCTTGCCGGCGGCATCGACCACCGCGGTCATGCCAAGCCCCTTTTGCGTCATTTCGAACAGCGCCTCCTTGAGCGTGGCGTCCCGCCGCACGCGCGGCAGGTCGTCGCCTGCGTGCATGACGTCGCGCACATGCACCAGCAGGCGACGGCCGAGGCTGCCGCCGGGGTGGGTACGCGCAAAGTCGTCGGCGGAGAAGCCGCGTGCATCGAGCAGGGCGACCGCCAGCGCATCGCCGAGCGCAAGCGCCGCGGTCGTGCTGGCGGTGGGCGCGAGGTTGAGCGGGCAGGCTTCCTTGGCGACACCCGCGTCAAGATGGACGTCGGCTTCCCGTGCCAGCGTGGAGGCGGGGTTGCCGGTCATTGCCACGAGGCGGGCGCCGCGGCGCTTGATCAGCGGCACGATGCTGACCAGCTCGCTGCTCTCGCCCGAGTTGGACAGGGCGAGCACGACGTCGTCGTGGGTGATCATGCCGAGGTCGCCGTGGCTGGCTTCGCCGGGATGCATGAAGAATGCCGGCGTGCCGGTGGAGGCCAGCGTAGCGGCGATCTTGCTGCCGACGTGGCCCGACTTGCCCATGCCGGACACTACCACGCGGCCGGTGCATGCGAGCATGACGCCGACCGCATCGGCGAAGGCATGGTCGAGCCGGTCGGCGAGCGCACGCAGGGCGTCGGCCTCGATGCCGAGCACCTGGCGCGCCAGGGTGACCGCGTGTTCAGGATGGGGTTGCGGGAGCTGCATGGAGCGCAAGTATACTAAAGCCTGACCTTCTCCCCGTTTCCTTTGATGCACAGCAGTCTCCAGCTCGTCCTCGTCCTGCTTGCGGTGGCCGTGCTGGTGACCGCCGCTGCGCGCGCGTTGCGCCTGCCCACCATGCTCGGCTATCTGCTGACCGGCATCGCCATCGGTCCCTATGCGCTGGGCTGGATTCCGGAGAGCGACGAAGCGAGCTATCTGGCCGAGTTCGGCGTGGTGTTCCTGATGTTCTCCATCGGGCTGGAATTCAGCCTGCCGCGGCTGATGACGATGCGCCTGACGGTATTCGGCTTTGGTGGCGCGCAGGTCGTGCTCACCATCGCGTTCACGGCACTGATCGCCTGGCTGCTCGATCTGTCGCTGCTTCCCGCAGTGGCGCTGGGCGGCATCATGGCGATGTCGTCCACTGCCATCGTGTCGAAGCTTCTGGCCGAACGTCTGGAGATCCAGACACCGCACGGCCGCCAGATCTTCGGCGCGCTGCTGTTCCAGGATCTGGCCGTGGTGCCGCTCCTGATCCTGATTCCGGCGTTTGCCAAAGATGCGGACGACATGGGGGTCGTGCTCGGCCTGGCGGTGCTGAAGGCCGTGGTGGTGCTGGGCTTTCTGCTGTTCGTCGGTCAGCGCATCATGCGCCCGTGGTTCCAGTGGGTGGCGGCGCGCAAGTCGCCGGAACTCTTCACGCTGAACCTGCTGCTGTTCACCCTGGGGCTCGCCTTCCTCACCGAGAGCGCCGGCCTGTCGCTCGCCCTGGGGGCGTTCCTCGCCGGCATGCTGGTGTCGGAAACCGAATACCGCTACCAGGTGGAGGACGACATCAAGCCCTTCCGCGACGTGCTGCTGGGGCTGTTCTTCGTCACCATCGGCATGCGGCTCGACCTCATGCAGGTGCTGATCAACTGGGGCGACGTGTTGCTCCTCGTGGTGGCGATCGTGGTCGGGAAGGGTGCACTGGTGGCGGGGCTGGCCATGCTCTTCGGCAGCACGCGGCCGACCGCCGTGCGCACTGCGCTGGGCCTTGCGCAGGCGGGTGAATTCGGCTTCGTGCTGCTGGCGCAGGCGGCCGATCTGCGACTGCTCGGTGCCGAGATCACCCAGCCGGTGCTGGCGGCAATGGTGCTGTCGATGCTGATCGCTCCGCTGCTGATCCACCGCATGGATTCCCTCACCCGCCTGATCGGCGGCAGCGAATGGGCGGGGCGCGCCAAGGAGGTCCACAACATCGCGGTGAAGACCTTCGGCAAGACGCAGCACGTGATTGTGTGCGGCTATGGCCGCAGCGGGCAGAACCTCGCGCGCCTGCTGGAAGCCGAGGGCATCAGCTTCGTCGCCCTCGATGCCGATCCCGAGCGCATCCGCGCAGTGGCGGCCGCCGGTGTTTCGGTCGTGTACGGCGACGCCAGCCGGCGCGAGGTGCTGGTCGCCGCGGGGTTGTCACGCGCGCAGGCCGTGGTGGTGACCTACGCTGACGTGCATTCGAGCATGGCGATTCTGCGCCACGTGCGCGAACTCAAGCCGGAACTCCCGGTGGTCGTGCGCACCATCGACGACACCCACATCGATGCGCTGAAGGCCGCGGGCGCCGCCGAGGTCGTGTCCGAGGTGATGGAAGGCTCGTTGATGCTGGCTTCCCATGCGCTGATGCTGCTCGGCGTGCCCCTCTCGCAGGTATTGAAGCGCATTCGCGACGTGCGCGAATCACGCTACGCCCTGATGCGCGGCTTCTTCCGCGGCGCCAGCGACGCCGACGACGATCTCGACCAGGAAGCGCAGCCGCGGCTGCATACCGTCGTCCTGACGGCCGGCACCGCGGCGGTCGGCCGCACGCTGGCGGAGGTCGCGCTGGGTACGCTGCTGGTGGAAGTGGTGTCGCTGCGCCGCAAGGGGATCCAGGGCGTCGACCCCCAGCCCGACGCGCGCCTCGAGGCCGGCGACGTGCTGGTGCTGCGCGGCGCCGCCGACGGGCTGGCGGCGGCGGAGATCAGGTTATTGCAGGGCTAATTTTCGTATAGGGGAAGGCTTCGCTATGGTGCCTTGCACACGACATAAAAATTGGCTCCATCATCAATGTAATTATCCGTTGGGGCAGTAGTACCTGCGGTTGTTCCTGTCGTCCCGCGCACTGTGCCCGTTGAGGCGATACCGTCGTCAAACTGGGTATCGATTGCCTGTGCAATTTTTGCTGGTAGATTGTTGGAGCAAATCACAATTCCATTAATGCCGAATGCACCATTTTGTACTCCGGTAATGCCGGATGCCGCGTTGGGAGGGTTTGCAGTACCTACCGCCCCCGTGGTTGTGGGGCCGCCGACAAGACCTGCGAGGCGCAAGTGCTGCCAGAAGAGCCGGGATTCGTCGGTAGCTGTCGTGGAATTATAGGCGGGGCTTCCAGCAGTCCCTGTGCCGATTGTGCCATCCCCGCTCCCGCTCGTCGTGGTACTACCCGTGGCGGTCCACCGTGTTGCCGCACTTGGGTCGTCCCCAGGCAATGCCCTGTAACGGTCCTGGTACAGGTTGATGGCGGCGGTCACCGACTGAAAATCGTTGGAGACGTTGCGAATGCGGCCTTGCGTGATGAGTTCCTGTCCCTTCAGGATGCCGCCGAGCAGCAAGCCGATGATGACCAGCACGATCGCGATCTCGATCAGGGTGAAGCCTGACTGCCGGCGCGGCAGAGGGGTCTGGGACATGACGGGAGTCTCCATATTATGGTTGGCGTTCTGTTGGCTATGCAAGATGCGTTCCATGTGAGCGGATCTAACAAGAGTATGATTTGCAAGATGAATTCAGAAAATAATCGGCCCGGGCCGTGTCGGATTTGACGAAAGACCGACACCGCTGGCGGACTTCCGTCAGGGGCGCGGGCGCTCCATTTTCCGGGCGGAATGCCGATAGCATGGACATGTCGCTCCTGCTCGCTGCCCGCAACACCCGTCCATGAACGAATCCGGCGGAACCGCCCCGCGCCTGTCCTGGCTTGCCGCCCCGGCCGACCGCATCGCGCGGGTGGCACCGGGGCGCTGGCTTGGCTTCATGCTGCTCGCCCTGCACGCGGCGGTGGTGCTGGATGCCGACGCGGCGGTGACGCGCGGCTTCCTGCTGGCGCATTACGGCCTCTTCCTGCTGTGGCAGCCGCTGGTGCGCAGCGAGGCGCGCATCGAGCCGCGCCTGGCGCTGCCGGTGTTCGCCATGGCGGCCTTGCTGGTGCTGGTGGACAGCACTTGGGTGATGGCGCTGTGGCTGGCGATCCTGGCGGGCCTTGTGGGGGCGGTCGCGGCTTCGCAGAACGCGCGCGCCGCGCGGCTCGCCTATCTGCTGGCGCTCGCCTACGTGCTCGCGCTGTTGCTCGCCTGGGTGCTGCCACAGACCCTGGACAGCGGCGCGCTGCCTGTCGAACTGCAGGCGACGGTGCGCTATGGTCTGCCGCTGCTGCCGCTGGCGGTGCTGTTCCTGCCCGCGACGCGGCGCGGCAGTGCGTCCTCGACACTCGATTTCGTCTACGGCCTGATGCTGTCGCTGCTGGTGATCGTCATGGCGCTGGGCGTGTTTGCCGTGGTGGCGGTCGCGCAGGTGAGCTATGCTTGGGCGCTGGTACAGACCCTGCTGGGCATGGCGGCGCTGTTGCTGGCGCTGGCGTGGCTGTGGAATCCACGCGCCGGCTTTGCGGGTCTGGGGCAGGTGACCTCGCGCTACCTGCTGTCGGTGGGTCTGCCGTTCGAAAGCTGGGCGCAGCGCCTGGCGACGCTCGCCGAGCGCGAGCGCGACCCCGAATCGTTCGTGCGCGACGCGCTGGCCGATCTGCACGAACTTGACTGGATCCGGGGCGGCCACTGGCAGGCCGCACGTGGTGATGGCAGCTTTGGGGGGCCGGCTGCGCACCGCGTCGATCACACTTTTCATGGCCTCGCCCTGACCTGGTACAGCACGCGGCCGCTGACTCCGGCGCTGGCGCTGCACGTGCGGCTGCTGTCGCAGCTACTGGGGTATTTCTACGCTGCGAAGGTACGCGAGCAGACGCTGCGTGAGCAGGCTTACAGCCAAGCGATTCACGACACCGGCGCGCGCCTCACCCATGATGTCAAGAACATCCTGCAGTCGATGAAGACCCTGTTGGCTGCGGTGGACGTCAGCGCGCCCGAGGACAGCGAGCGGCTGCTGGCGCTGATGAAGCGCCAGCTGCCGCAACTCGCGGCGCGCCTGTCGCAGACGGTCGACAAATTGAAGCAACCCTCCGAAATGGACGTTGCGCATCTGTCGGCGCAAGCGTGGTGGACCGCCTTGCAGGTTCGCTACGAGCATGACGATGTGAGCTTCCTCGCGGACGCCGTCGACGACACCCCGCTGCCGCAGGACCTGTTCGACAGCGTGGCGGACAACCTGCTGACGAACGCCCTGCGCAAGCGCCAGGCGGAGCCGGGTGTGAAAGTGGCGGTGCGGCTGACGCTGCATCCGCTGGTGAGTCTGGAGGTCAGCGACAGCGGCGCGCCGGCACCGGATCATGTCGCACGCAACCTGTTCCTGAGCCCGGTGGCGTCCGATTTCGGGCTGGGCGTGGGGCTCTATCAGGCCGCGCGGCAGGCCGCCCGCGCGGGGTTCAGGCTGGAACTGCCGGAGAACGGGGCGGGACGGGTCGTGTTCAGGCTTCAGGCTAGGGATTGCAGTCCGAGCCCGTAGGGCATAGCTTGGCGACGAGTTGCGGCAAGGGCATCCAGATGAGGAGATCGTCGAACGCTTTCTCCACCTCTGCCTCAGTGTTGTCGACCGGCTGGTAGGGGGCGCGGCTGACGTAGATCGTGTCGGCATCCAGGTTTTCCTTCTCGTCCAGGCCGTCGGGTGATGCCAGGGTCGTGCCGCTGACGTTCAGCGCCCCCCAGCCGTTCGGACCGTGGGAAACCAGCAGGAATACGATGTTCGATGCGATGTCGGGCGTGGCACAGGTGCCTGCGCTGCAAACCTGAAGCGGATTGGCCAGTGAGGTGCCGCTTGAAAAACCTTGCGTCTTGTTCGAAAAGCTCAGACTGACGGCATAGAGGAGACGATTGCCCCAGGCGTCCTGCTGCCCGACACCCAGGTCGACCCAGGGGAGCCGGCCGTGGGACAGGCCGCTGCCGACAACCTGTTCGATGCAGGCATTGGTCGAGAGATTCCGGTCTTCGCGTCCATCACCGCTGGTATCCGGGCAGGGCAGGTAGGGGCGGCGAAGTGTTGTGGTCGTCGAACTGGGGTTTTTTGCGGGGCAAGCGCCAGCACTACAAGTGGAGGACAGGAGGTCGCCGGCCGCGCCCACAGCGTGATAGGTGCAGCTGCAAGAGTGGGTCATCGCATAACCAAGAATGGCCTCGCGCGCCTCGTCCAGCGCCTTTTTCGTCTCGGATATCCGCCTTGCCTGGATCTGCGCCGTCAGCGGTACCGCCAGCCCACCGATCAGGATGGTGATGATCACCAGCACGACGGCCAGTTCGATCAGGGTGAAGCCACGCGATCGGGTCATGGCGTCCGTTCCTCGGGGGGCGTTGGCGCGGGAGGCAGCAGCTGGTAGGGTTCGAACACCTTGCCGCCGGCCCGCGTCTGGCCCGGTTGCAGGCCGCGTGGCGCCGCGGTGGTGGCTCTGCCGTCGACCCAGCGGGTGATCTCGCCGTCGGAGCGGATCAATACGCCATCGTAGCGCTGAGCGGCGTCCTCGGCCGCGGCGCGAACCGCCGCCGGCCGGGTTCCCCGGCTGCGCGCGGCTTCGAGCTGGGCGCGCTGGGACGGCGTGTAGAACAGGCGGCCTGTCTCGGCGGGTGCCGGCGCGGCGCCGACGGCGGCGACGGCGATGAGGACGTAGCACAGCGGCCTCACGAGTTTCATGCTGCACCTCCCGGCGGGATGGCCACGGTGTACCACACGATCTCGCATTCGGCCTTGAGGCGGGGCTGGTTGGTGGCCTCGAACGGGGTGTCGTCGGTGCGCAGGAGGGTGCAGCCGCCCACGCGATGCAGGCCTGGTGCGCGCTGTTTCAGCGCGACGAGGAAATGCACGAGGTCGGTTTCGACCAGAAGCGGCAGGGTGAGTGTCATCGGCGTCTGTTTCAGCGGCAGGCCCTGCGCCAGCGCAGCCGGCGCATCGGCGCGCGGGGCAAGGCGATACTCGATTCCGGTCAGGCCGGCATCCTGCCCGGCCAGTTGCGCGGCCTCGATCCAGCCAAGCCGGTCTTCCGCGCCGACGAACCCGTGTGCGACGAGGGCCTCGTAGTCTCCCAGGTGGGCAGCGATGAGCTGCTGCTGCTGGCGGCTGCGACCGAGCCGCGATTGCGCGGTGACGAGCGTGTCCTGAGCCTGGCCATGTGCCGCTGTGGCGGCATGGGTCTTGTTCCAGCTCCACAGCACGCCGGCGCCCGCGAGCAGGGTGGCGCCGACGACGAGAGCCAGTGGCCATTTGAGGGCGGCAAGTGGCGGCAGGTTCATGGCGCGGGCTCACTGTAGCGCACTTCGACGCTGAAGCGTGCGCGCTGCGGTACCGCTGCGGCATTGTGGGACTTGCCGCTCAGGCTGCTGCCGGGATCGGTGTCGACCGGGCTCGCATTTAGGCGCACGTCGTGCAGGGAAGGCTCCCGGCCGAGGGTTTGCATGAACCCCTCGATGCGCTGCATGGCGACGCGGTAGTTGCCATCGAAGGGCGCGAGGGCGGCATCCAGCCGGATGGCGGCATCGGCAACCGTCGACGTCGGCGCGCCGGCGGTCCAGGCGAGACTTTCCAGCGCGATATCGGGGGCCGCATCGAGGGCTGCGCTGACCCGGGTCATCATCGTCAGGGGATCGGAGCCGGGGGCTTCCAGCGTGCGTGCGACGGCGACGGTCTGCGCAAGCTGCTCCGGTGCGATGTCCTGCCGCGGAAAGGTCCGCGCGATGGCCTCATAGCGCGCGTTTATCTGGCGCGTCTCCAGATCGAGCTGGTGGGTGCGCTCGCGAAGCGACTCCGCGTGCAGCCAGAGGACGGCGGTGGCGACCAGACCGGCGAGGGCGATGCCACCCGCGACGGCCTGCAGGCTGCGTTGCCAGCGGAAGAGTGAATAGCGCTGCAGGGCCGCGGCCGGCGCCAGATTGAGCCGCAGTGGTTTGCCGGCGATGGCAGCCAGCGGCACGATGTCCGGGGTCGCGAGCAGGAAGTCGTCAGGGATGCGCAAGGCGCGCGCGACTTCCGCAACGTCGACCCGGCGCACGCTGAACGCCGGGTCGGCGCCCAACGCGGTGAACGCGGGATCGAGCTGGGCGGTGGGATCGAGGAGCAGCACGTGGAGCCGCACGTCGCGCGGAAGAATGCGTTGGCCGATGAGATAGAGCTGGGTCTTGGCGATTTCGTCCGCCGCGCCGCCCGGCAACTGGGTCGGGGTCTCGCCGGCGATCAGGCGCGAGAAACGCAGCATGCCATCCTGGTAGTAGGACAGGCGCAGGCTGTTGTGCAGGCGGCAGGCCATCAACACATGTGCCTCCGGCGCGCGCAGACGCGCAAGCAGGTGTTGACAGGCCATGGCCATGGGGGTGACGCCCACCAGAGGAACCCGCTCGCGCTGCAGCACGCTGAGCCAGGGCACCAGCCATTCGTGGTCGGTGAGTGCGGCGAAGAGGTAGCGGTCGTCGCGACGGCCCGCGGTGTCGCGCGTCTGCCGCCAGGCACCGGCAAATTGTGCGTTGCGGAACGCCTGCCTTAGCTTGCGCATCACCAGGGCCGCGCGGGCGGGACCTTGTACATGCGGCAGGCTTTCAGTCCGGTAATCTTCATCGACGCTGTCGACCAGCACGGTGGCGGGCAGGTGGGCATGTCGCGCAATGACCGCCGCAAAGGCGGCTAGCCCGGTACCTGTGGCGGGATGCTCGCCCAGCCAGCGCAGCCGGCCGGGGCGCCAGTCGAGTACGCCGATCTGGCGGGGGGTGGCGAGCAGGATCAACTGGCGATTGAACATGTTCCCGGGGTGCTGGGCAGATGGATTTTCATAACGGCAGGTTTCCGATCAAATCGTAGATCGGCAGCAGCACCGATACCAGGATGCCACCGAGTACCAGGCCGAGGATGGCGGTGAGCAGGGGCTCCAGAACCTTGAGGCCGCCCTCGATCGAATCGAGCACTTCGCGATTGTAGAAGAACGTCACATTGTCGAGCGCTTCGTCAAGCGCGCCGGTGGTTTCGCCGACACGCAGCATGCGGATCACCAGCGGCGGGAACAGCCCCTGCGTCTGGAAGCTCTCCGAGAGGCCGTGTCCGTCCGCGATCTGCTGTGCCGCACGGTGAATGCTCCCCGCCATGGCACGGTTGCCGGCGACGGCCTCGCCTGCGCGCAGGGCATCGAGCACGCTCACGCCCGATCGGTACATCATCGAAAGCGTGCTGGTGAAGCGTGACAGGACGATTTTTTGCACGATCGGCCCCAGCACCGGCAGGCGTAATTGCGTGCGGTCCCACCAGTCGCGTCCTGTTTCGGTCTGGCGCACCCAGAGCGGGAGTCCCGCGCCCAATGCGATCGCCGCCAGCAGGAAGAGCAGCCAGTACGAGCGCAATGCGTCCGACACCGCCATGAGGATCAGGGTCGGTAGCGGCAGTGCGACGCCCATGGTCTCGACCAGGGCGAGCACCTGCGGCACCAGGTAGACCAGCAGAAAAACGATGGCGACGCCCACTACCGCCAGCACCAGCGCCGGATAGATCATCAGGCGGCGTGCCTTGGAGGCGACTTCCTCCTGCCACTTCAGGGTATCCGCCAGACGCTCGAACACCGTGTCCAGCAGCCCCGTCTGTTCGCCGGCCTTGACGCTGTGCACGAACACCGCGCCGAACACCGCAGGGTGCGCCGAGAGCGCCTGCGACAACACCTTGCCGCCTTCGAGATCTTCCAGCAGCGCGGTCAGCACATCACGGAAGCCGGGCTTCTCCATGCTGTCGCGCAGGTCGCGCAGGCCGTCGAGCAGCGGGATCCCGGCGCGCGTGATGTAGCGCATGTGGATGCAGAAGGTGATAAGGTCGCGCCGCGTGATGCGTTCGCGGCCGCGCGGGGCGTACTGGCGCGACAGCTCCGCGAGCGTGACGAGATCGAGCCCCATGCGCTTCAGGCGCAGTTCGAGGTCTATGTCGTTGACCGCCGACAGCGTGCCGCGGACGGTGCGTCCGGATTGGTCGATGGCGCGGTAGTCGAAGAACGGCATGATTATAGGGGTCAGGATTCAGGATTCAGGGGTCGGGGGGGCTCGTGCGGCTGCGCCGCGCAGCACGAATTCATCGGACGCGGCATAGCCGCACTTCCCCTGACCCCTGAATCCTGACCCCTGATCCCTGATCCCTTCATTACACCCGCCCCGTCAAATCCACCACGCGCGCCACCTCGGCCAGTGAAGTCGCGCCATCCAGCACGCGCTGCACGCCGTCTTCCGCCAGCGGGCGGTAGCCGTGCGCCAGGGCGGCGCGGCGGATGTCGGGTAGCGGCGCGTGGTTGGCCACCAGTTCGTCGAGCTCGGGGTCCATGCGCAACAGTTCGATCAGCGCCAGGCGCCCCTTGTAGCCCTTCTGGCCGCATGATGGACAGCCGGCGGGGCGATAGACCGTCGGTGCGCGTGTGGGATCGACGCCGAGGATGCGTGCTTCGTGCTCGTCGGGCGTATAGGCTTCGCGGCAGTGCGGGCACAGCTTCCGCACCAGGCGCTGGGCGATGACGCCGATGATGTTGCCGGAGAGGATGCCGGGCTGGATGCCGATGTCGGCGAGACGCGGAAACACGCCGAGCGCGGAGTTGGTGTGCAGCGTGGTGAACACCTGGTGGCCGGTCATCGCGGCGCGGAAGGCCATCTCGGCAGTGTCCTTGTCGCGGATTTCGCCGACCAGGATGATGTCCGGATCTTGCCGCATGATCGAGCGGATGCCGTTGGCGAAGTCGAGCTTCAAGGTTTCGTTGACCGAGCTCTGGCGCATCAGGGTGACCGGATATTCGACCGGGTCTTCCAGCGTCATGATGTTGACGGTCTCGTTGTTGAGATGCGAGAGCATCGAGTACAGCGTGGTGGTTTTGCCCGAGCCCGTCGGACCGGTGACGACGAGGATGCCTTCGGGCCGTGCCATCATCAGCTGCAGCTCGCGCAGGGCATCGGTGGTGAAGCCCATCTGCTCCAGCGGCATGATGGATTTCTCGCGGTCGAGGATGCGCAGCACCAGGTTCTCGCCGTGGATGCCGGGCTGCGAGGAGACACGGAAGTCGATCGGGCGCCCGTTCAGCGTCAGCGACATGCGGCCGTCCTGCGGCGCGCGCGTCTCTGCGATGTTCATCCCGGACATCACCTTCAGGCGCACCAGGATGCCCGGCCAATAGGTTTTGTGCAGGCTACGGATC
>JANJWS010000061.1 GCA_024709425.1 Thiobacillus sp. | reverse complement strand
GTAAATCTCCTCATGTAGAAAGGTCATATCGATCGAAAAGCTACTACATCCTCCTGCCACTGGGTGCTTACTCTGCACCTGAAAAAATCCCCTTGCGGCGAGCAATATAAAGCAACGGGTGTACCAGTTTTTAGAAGGATTCTCTTATATGCCTTTAGTATCAACGCGTTAAAAAATTAATTACACTTAAGTGAGGGTTGAGACTGGTAGTTTTGGACCGTATTTGTAAAGAATTCCGACACAAAATCCGCAGAAAAAGGCGCTCCGAGCAGGCTCTTGGCAGGCGAAAAACGCGCCAAGCGTAGAAAAAGTCGTTTTGTTTCAACGAGGTAGTATCCATGTACCAGCGTCCGTGCATGTGTAAAATTTATCGACACGGGGATTGGGATCAAGGGGGTTGATGGAGGGGCGTTGGAGCGGCGGCGTCGTTGCCGCGATGGTGGGCGGCGGAACCATCACGGCAATCGGGCCGGGGGCGGCCCTCCTACATGTGGGAGCACCCGCAAGGGGCAGGCCGGGGTTGTGGGGCTGTTTGCGCGGCGACAACCACGCTCCGGCGCCTTTATGCCCTCCGGGTGCTCGCCGCGATTGGGCGGCGGAACCATCACGGCGATCGGGCCGAGGCGGCCCTCCTACAGTGGGAGCACCCGCACGGGGCAGCAGGCGTAGGGCGCAATAAGCGCAGCGCATTGCGCCGGAGGGTGCGGGCGCCCACCACCCGCTCCCCAGCCCTCTCCCCTCAAGGGAGAGGGGGTGCCGGGCGCGATCGCGGCGGGGCAGGCGGACCCGAAAGGGGTAAGGTGTTGAAAAACGCCTGAGTAATTCCAACAATCCGCCATAGGTCTTAAACCATGGGGGATTTGTTCTGGCAGCGATTTTGCCGGCAGCAAGGGACTACCGAGCCACGTCCAGCATATCCTTGATGAGCGGGGCCAAGGTGAGTTGACGGGAGCACTCCGCCTCCACCACATCAGAGATTTGGCTGACTACTCCGCTCACGGCGCCGTCGCAAAGAACTTCCTCAGCCGCTCTCGGCAGTTGAACCCGAATGGCCTTGACGCTGCGCTCAAGTTCCCTGCGCACCAGGGTCGGGTTGATTTTTGTGGCAAGACAGAACTGGGCCCACTCGTAGGCCGACAGCTCCTCCGTGCCAAACGCATCGCCGATGGCCATGGCATAGGTCTGGCTAACGTTCTCTGTCTTGTATAGCGCGCCGCAAAGCAGGTCGTAGGCCGGTGCCTGTAGCGGCCCGGCGGCGGTCATGTAGAAGGAAAGATTCTTTGCGTGGGCATCGGTATTGCCGAGGAGCACCTGGAACACCAGCCATCGCAGTAGCTGCAACCTGGATTTTGCGGGTTGCGGGCTTGCGTCTGTGGCAGCAAAGAAGCGGGCGAGCGAGGCCCCGTCCCGAATATCTCGAACGTCCGGGTTGTCTCCGTAGGGCCGCTCGTATTTATAGCCGCTTTGCAGCCCCAGCAGCTGACAGCCGTCAATCACGTGACGACGGCGTACTGCCGCACCCTCCCGATATCTGTCGAAACGAGTGATGCAGAGAACGGGCTCGGGCACGTGGTGCAACGCTACGGAAGCTGTCTCCAGGCCACATGCGGCCGCCAGCTTCATGCAGAAGAATTCGTTCGAGGTGAGACCGGCCAGCGACGGATTGATTGGGTCTGGCTTCAAGATGTGGGTGGAGGCCAAGTCAGGCCCCTCCACCAGGTACCAGGTGCCCGCGTCATCCAGCACGGCCAACTTGTCCTGGAAACCGGCGATTAACAGGCGCACCTTGCCGTCCCAGACCGCGAAAGGCATCCGGGGGCGTGCGCGTATCCGATCCGAGAGCTCTTCGCGGGTCAGCAGCCGTCGCCGCTCGCTGTCCTGTCCCTGCGCACCGGGCATCACAAGGCGCACCGCGCCCGCGGTTTCACGCCCCAAGGCAATGAGCAGTCCGGTTAGATTTGCCTTGGATACGCGGTATGCGTTCGCGGCATCGTCCAGGGCCTGGCCTTCCGGCAGAAGGTTTTCGAAGAACTGCCGCACCCGCGCGCTGTGCTCATCAGGCGTCGACGGCGCTGGCGATAGGGGGAGCGTCGGACCTAGAGGATAGGCATGTGGCCGGCTCAGCCAGGCCGGGGCGTAATCGAAGGCAAACCGGTTGCTGCCAGGGTCATAAGACAGTCCGCCTGCCAAGTCCCGATCCAGCCAAACCTCAAGACGCATCCGGGATATCCTTCTTTCTCGTCTCAGGATTTGTACCTTCAGGCGCCTGCCAGTGCAGCCTGATGCCCAGTCCGGTCAGCACCTTGAATGCCAGGTTCAAAGATACGGTGCCTTTCCCTTTTTCCAGGTTCTGCAAGGTCTGCTTTGCTACTTGCAGGGTAAGGGCTGCCTCCTCCAGGGTCATACCGGTAGCTGTGCGAACCGCTCGCACAAGCACGCCGACATCCTCTGGGCTGGCGACAGCCGGATGGTCGGGGAATGGGGTGACGGAGAGCTTGCGCATGTCAAAATCCTACTCGGATAGGGTTATACGAGCCGATGCCACAAAAGTCAATATAAATACTACGATAATAGGATTAAACGGCCATGCCGTACTGAATCCCAAATAAATCCTACCACAGCAGGATTTATTGGTCTCATGTGTTTTTCAACACTTTAACTTGACGCCCGGGGGGCATGCCGTGGTTGTAAAGCCGCTTAGGCGGCAACAACCACGCACCGGCGCCTCTATGCCCTCCGGGTGCTCGCCGCGATTGGACGGTGGAGCCATCACGGCGATCGGGCCGAGGCGGCCCTCCTACAACGCACCGGCGCCGTCGCTGCGATTGGGGCGGTGGAAACATCACGGCAATCGGGCCGGGGGCGGCCATCCTACAACGCCCCGGGGCCGTCGCTGCGATTGGGGCGATGGGAGCATCACGGCAATCGGGCCGGGGGCGGCCCTACTACAACGCCCCTGCAGGGGTACCCGCAAGGGGCAGGCCATGGTTGTAAGCCCGCCCCTACGGGGGTGTCGCGTGCATGGGGGCCAGCGCGGCCAAATTGGCCTTGATTGGATCTCATTTGAGATACATAATAAAAAATATTGAAAGGAGAAAACCATGCCCGCGCACACTTCAATGCTGCACGTCCGGGTGGACGACGAAACGAAAGAGCAGGCAACCCAGGCGCTTGCCGCGATGGGCATGTCGGTGTCCGATGCTGTTCGCCTGTTCCTGCGCCGCGTGGTGATCGATCAGGCATTCCCGCTCGAACTCAGGGTGCCCAATGCGGAAACCCGTGCTGCAATGGTGGAGTCTCGTGCCATGATGGCTTCGCGCCACGCTCGCTTTGCCGATGCCGGCGCGCTGTTCGATGACCTCGAAAAGACCAGCCGCAAGTAAGCGTGCGCCGTTGCCGCGTGCTTCGGACTATGCCAGGTCTTTTCTGAAAGACTGGGAGCGCCTTTCCCACTCGGGCCGCTACGACATGACCCGCCTCAAGGAGGCGATGCTTTTATTGATCGCAAACGATGCGCCTCTGGGCCCGGAATGGCTCGATCACCCGCTCAAGGGGGAGTGGGACGATCATCGGGAATGCCACATCGGCGGCGACTTCCTGCTGATCTATCAGGTCGAGGGCAATATGATCAACTTTGTCCGCACAGGCACCCACGCCGATCTGTTCAACGAATAGAGACGCCTTCGCTACGGCTGGCGGTCGGGCGGTTGATTGGCAGGCGTAGGGCGCAATAAGCGCAGCGCATTGCGCCGGAGGGTGCGGGCGCCCATCACCCTCTCCCCGGCCCTTCCCCTCAAGGGAGAGGGGGTGCCAGGCGCGATCGCGACGGGGCGGGCGGCCCTCCTAGCATGTGGGAGCGGCGCCCTCGCCGCGATTGGGGCGGTGGAACCATTACGGCGATCGGGCCGGGGGCGGCCCTCCTACATGAGGGAGCACCCGCAAGGGGCAGGCCGTGGTTGTAAGCCGCGGAAGCGGCAACAACCACGCACCGGCGCCTTTATGCCCTCCGGGTGCTCGCCGCGATTGGGCGGTGGAAACATTACGGCGATCGGGCCGGGGCGCCCAGTTGGCGCGGCCCGGGCCTTGTCATGGCTTCGGAATGCCGAGACGCACGATGGATTTTGTGTAGGCTTCGACGAGGCAGTGTTCTGCAAGGCGGGTGTCGCCGAGTTCATAGAACGCCAGCAGCGACACGATGTAATCCTGCTTCCCGAAATCGACGAAGGAGATCGGGGGGAGGCCTGCGCGGATCAGCGGGACGTTGCAGATCGCGCGCGACGTCCGCTTGTTGCCGTCCTTGAAGGGCTGGAGGTACGGGATGCGCGTCAGCAGGTAAAAGGCTGCCTGCACCGGATCCCGGATCGAGTCAGCGGTCTCCAGCACACGCTCCAGCGCCTTGGCAATGTAGCCTGTGCCCGGGCGAAATGGCGGCAGGTAGGTGGAGAGGGCGATATCGACCTCCGCATATTCCCGTGCCACGCCACGCTCGTTTGCAGGCAGGAAGTGGCGCGACGCGGCGAGCTCCGGCAGGTCGTGATCACTGGTGAGCAGGTCGTGGACGCGGTAGATGGAATCGAGCCGCATGTTGTCGTGGAGATACTCGAATGCCGCCTTGTGGTTGAGCACCAGGAAGGCGTCTTCAAGCGGCTTGCCCGGGGACTTCTCGCCGTATTCGATCAGGGCCTGGGTGTCGAGCAGCGAGTAGGTACCACCCTCCAGGACCGACGAGGCGCAAGCAAAGTCGATCAGGAATTTTCCGAGCTCGCGCTTGCCTAGCGGATGCCTGGTAATGCCCCTGAATTTCAGGGCCGCCTCATCGGAGAGGCCGGGCAAGGGCGCGAGACGTTCTTCCCGGTAGGGCGCGACAACCCTGTCGGTGTGGGACCTAGCGAAGTATGCTTTCAGCGCGGACAGCGGATCGGCACTGAAATACCGCGTCGCGGGGCCCTTGCCGGTAACGGTGATGGCGCCCGCCTGCATGGCGGCTTTCAAGCGACGGATCAGGGTGCTCCGGCTAACGCCGAACTGGGCCTCGATCCCGCCCGAAGAAGCCCCGCCCGGGCGGCCATTCAGGTATTCGACAAGAGATTGCGTGGTTAGATTAGTCATCTGAATTTGTTGAAATAATATCGTATCTCACCACAAATGACAAGATTGGAGGCCAGACCCATTCCCAGGGAGACGCTGATTTATTCACTCTTCCGCTGCCGAGGACAGCCTGGCGCGAAGGGCTTTGGAGAACGCGCCTCGCCTCGGCGCCAGAGCGCGCCGCGATTGCAGCGGTGGCACGTTCACGGCGATCGGCCCGAGGGCGGCCTCCTACGCGAGGTTCATGTAGGCGCACCCGCACGGGGCAGCAGGCGTAGGGCGCAATAAGCGCAGCGCATTACGCCGGAGGATGCGGGCGCCCATCACCCTCTCCCCAGCCCTCCCCCCTCAAGGGAGAGGGGGGCGCGTGGAGTCGTGGGTGGATCGCGTCTTTATCACTCTACTTCGTGCCGTAGGTGCTGTCGTGGTCGGGTGCAATGGTCAGAAAACGAATGAATTCACCATCGCGATAGGCCGTAGCGCGCCGCGCTTGTGTGATGCGCAGTGAATAAACGACGTCAATACCGGTTGGCGGATTGACGCTGATGATTTTCTCCCACTTCAGGCCGTTGTCGCGATAGACCTGATTCCAGGTCATTTTCCGCAGCTTGTTGAGTGTATCCAGCGCTGCGTGGCGCTCCGGCTTTTGCAGCGTCAGCAAGTGTTCCTGAAAGACAGGGTTGTTCAGGTCAAGCCTGATCCGCGCATCCGGATCAGTCCTGGCCATTCAGTTTTTCCAGGATGGCATCGACATTGTTGTCGGCAGGTGGATTGGCTTGCGCCCAGGACAGGGCGTTCTCCAGATCCGCAGCCGCCTTGGGCTGGTGCAGCCAGCGTTCGTTGTCTGGAATGACGGTGGCGGTGCGCACCAGCCAGACGCCAGCTTCTTGTTCTTCCACCAGAACTTGCCGACCGGCATACTGTTTTCCCAGTGAAATTTGCCCATTGGCGCCAATGACTTTAACGCTGGGCTGTGTGGCTGGTGACATTACGATCTCCTGGATTAATAAGGCACTAGCGCACTATAGTCCAGGATGCACGCATACGCAAAGCCCGCTAAGGAAGCACTGATTAAATCGAAATTCGTCGTTGCGAGCGTAGCGAAGCAATCCAGAATGTTTGTTAAATCAACGACCTCTGGATCGCCACGGCCCTGCGGGCCTCGCGATGACGGAATAAATCAGTGCTTCCCTAACGGGGCACCATAGGAAAATGACGTTGCAGGGGGGCTTGCCCGCGAATGGTGGCGCGGCGTGATGGCGGGCATTCGGGCCGGGGGCGCCCCTCTCACGCCACCGTAGACGCGCCCGTACGGGGCAGGCCGCGCTTATAGGGCCGCTTGCGCGGCGACAACCACGCACTGGCGCCTTGATGCCCTCCGGGTGCTCGCCGCGATTGGGGCGGTGGAACGTTCACACGGTAATCAGCCCGGGGGGCAGCAGGTGTAGGGCGCAATAAGCGCAGCGCATTGCGCCGGAGGGTGCGGGCGCCCATCACCCGCTCCCCAGCCCTCTCCCCTCAAGGGAGAGGCGGTGCTGGGCACGATCGCGACGGGGCAGGCGGACCCGCAAGGGGCAGACCATCTACGGCGGGCACGCGTCGAGCCGGACGGTGCGGGGACGACCGGTGGCGCTGATGACGATTTGCCGTGCGGGACCGCCATCGAGGCAGAAGGTGAGTGTGCCGGGCTGGAGGGCGCCGGATACGAGCCGGGTCTGGCCGGTGGATGCATAGGATATGTAGCGGGTGACCCAAAGATTGCCGTTGATGGCAAGGCCCTGGACGAGGGGGGCGCGGGCGAGGATCAGTGCTTCGTCGGTTTCGCGTTCGGCGTTGTTGTTGACGTCGTGGAAGACGATCCATCCCTGATGCCAGCCGCCGTCCTCGGCGCAGTGATTGCCGTCGGCGGTGACGCAGATGACGGCGCGCGAGCGGCGCTTGATGGCTTCGCTGCGGGCGAGATGAAGGGATGCCAGCATGTCCTGGGTGGCGCCGGTCAGGCCGCTCACGCGGATTTGCGCGCTGAGTCCGGGCACGGCAATGGCGAGCAGGATGGCGATGATGGCGAGTACAACGGTGATTTCCGGCAGCGTGGTGCCGGCCTGCCGCAAATGTGGCATGCGCTCCTCCCTTTTTTTGTATGGGGAAAGCGTGCCACGGGCGATTCACCGGCGCCATACAACTTTAGTTGTAGGCAGCGGCCAATCGTTTCCAAGCCACTGTTTTTACGCGAGATGTTCGGATGTGACCGCTCGACGTCCGGCCCGAACACCGGACTTCAAGTCCGTCTTGTCGGGGCAAGCCCCGCGCTGGAATTGGGCCAAATCAGGTCACGCGCCGGGGCGATGCGGCGGATCGTCATCGGGCTCGGACACGACAGGCCCGGGAGCGCTCAGGGACAGCTGGTGGCGTCGTAGGCTTTTTCCACGTCGACCCGTCCGGTGACGCTGGTGGTGATGACGCGTTTCTGGGTGCCGGCCGAGGGTGAATACCGGCAGGCGGTCAGGGTGGCGACGGTGGCGCCGACGCCGGTGGGCAGGAAGACGATGCTGTCGACGCCGCCGGTGGCCTGGAGCAGGAAGCCGCTGGAGACGGGCTGCTCGGCCTGGATGATTTCATCCGCGGCTTCGTCCCACACGATCCAGCCGTCGCTCCAGTCGACCGAACAGGTTTCGGCATCGGAGGAGGCGCACAGGGTGACGGGCCGGTTGCGCTTGATGGCTTCGCTGCGCGCCAGCTGGGCACTGGAGGCGAAGCCATTGGAGATGGCATTGAGCTTGTTGCCGAGCGAAGCGTCGTTGAAAGCGGGGACGGCGATCGTCAGCAGGATGGCCATGATGGCCATTACGACCAGCATTTCGACCAGGGTGAGACCCTGCGCGAAATGCCGTCCGGGGTGCCGAATGGGTGTCCTCATTGGTCGATGTACCAGAACACGCGGGTTTTCGGCTGTTTGGTGCTGCCGGGCAGCTCGGGGATGTCCGGGTCGAAGGTGATGGGCGACTTGCCGATCACGAAGGGCACGGAGGTGCCGTCGTCGAGCTTGACGATGCCGCCCACCGGCGAGGGCGGCAGGCCGTCGCCGGCGACGTCCTCGTAACGTTCATCCGTACCGTTGGCGGAAGCGGCATTGGAATAGTAGACGTTGTAGACGCTGGTCTCGCCGAGGTTGGCCTTGCACAGCGACGCCGATGCCGGGTCTGCGGGCATGTGGGTGTGGAAGGTGACGACGTCGTAGATGGTGAGGGCGGCGGTGACGATCTGCTCGGTGTCCCGCATTTCGAGATACCAGCCCTTGGGTTTCGACGCGAGGTCTTCCGGCGACGGATCGTCGCTGCCGATGGCGAGGAGGGAGTCCCTGCAGATGAGGTCCATGCCGCAGGTGCCGTTTTCCTCGGTCAGCCAGGTCGTTTCCGTGGGCCGGTCGCGGAGCATGAAGAAGTGATTCTTCACCCCGGTGGCGGAGGTCCATACGGTGAGCGGTTTTTCACGGTCGCCGGAACCGATCAGCAGAACGTAGGTGCCGTTGTCGTCGAGTATGTCCGGCGCGAACATGAACTTGCGGTTCGCCGTGCAGCTGTCGGGCACGTCGCATCCCAGGGAGGCGATGCGGGTCATGGTCCAGCTGCCGGGGGCGGTGGACTCGAAGGGGGTGTTGGCATCGGCGCCGGAGATGCGATAGATGTTGCCGCCGAGGTCGGCTGCGTAGGCATATTTCGCCAGGCCGGTGACGGCGTCGGGCACGACGAAGACCTCCGCGATGACGCTGCGCAGCGTGGTGAATTCGGCAAGCTTCGCGCCGGTGAGGGCGTTGAGGACATAGACCCGGTTGCCCGCGGGTGCGCTGCATACGTTCGGATCTGCGTCCTCGCAGGTGTCGTAGCCGCCACCCAGGATCAGCATGGGGGTATTGCCCGAGTCGTAGCCCGATGTCTTGAGGATCCGGGGGGAAGACCAGGACTGCCCGGCAGTGGTGAACCGCCACTTCACTACGGGAGAGGCCGGCGCGGTCACGTCGAAGCCATAGAGCGCGTTGCCGCCGCGCCGCATGGAGGCGAAGATGTAGAACTTGTCGTCGCTCGTTGCCTCGGTGCCCTGCTCGTCCTTGTACCCCACGATGGGGCCATCCATGCCGTACGGCTTGGGTTCGCCGGTCGCCGCCCCGGCGAACTTGATCTTCGGCAGGTTCTCGCGCAGGCGATCGAGCTTGCCGTAGGTTTCGGGGGCGACGAAGGACCAGAGTTCGGTGCCGGGGGCGGCCGCGCCGATATCGGGCGTGGCCTTGTCCGGGCGATTGCCGTTGATGGCGCGCAGGGTACCGTCGTTCGAGCCGTAGAACACGACGACCTGCGGGGCGTCGTCGGTACCGAAGTTGATCGCCACGGGCCGGGAATGCACGACGTCGCCATGGACGGAGGGACGCATGATGGTGGCGGCGCCGAATTCGTCGCCCTTGTTGTTGAGGCCGCGCGCCCAGTTGATGAGGTTGGTCCGCTGGTCATCGCTCATGGCGGCATCGCCCAGCAGGGTCTTGGTGATGGCAGCGTTGGCCGTATCGAAGTTGGCGAGGGCGCTGCACGTGCCGGTGCAGGTCAGCACGTTGCGCAGCGACGGCGTCATCGCGCGCGAGCTGTAGCCCTGCCCGCCTTTTTCCACGATGTTGCCGTCGGGGGTGTTGGATGCGGCGGGATGGCCGACGCAGTTCGCGTTCTCGGCGGGGATGTTCGTCCAGTAGGCGTCGTCCGCGTCGGGCGTCCAGTAGCTGCGTGCGCACGGCGCGAAGAAGCCGGTGCCTTCCAGGTTGGTGTCCAGCGCATTGAGGCCATCGCCATCGAGCAGGGCGAGCTGGTCGCCGAGCATGCCCATCTTGTATTGCTTGAGGTTGCCCATCCAGCGCGGCAGCGCGTCCTCGTCCGGGCGGAACATGCCGATGAACACCTGGTTGAGATAGGTGCCCTGGGTGTTGACGCTCACCGGCAGACTGACCGATGCGAACGCCGAGTTGACCGGCTGCACCTCGCTCAGGATGGATTCGAGGGCGACTTTCAGTTCGGTGAAGTTGGTGGTCGGGAAATACTTGCCGCCCCCCAGGGTCGCCATGCTGGACAGCAGCGCGGCGTATTCGGCCTTGCACGCGTCGCTGTGCACGCCGATGGTGTAGGTCAGGGCATTGATGGTGCCCTCGGACGCCATGTAACGCGCCCATTCGTCGGCGTAGTAGCCGCCCAGCTCATGACTGGTGGGGAAGGTGTAGGTGCCGCACATGGTGGTGACCGGCCCCAGGTAGATGGATTTCTGGGCGGCGGTGGCAACCGGGAAGGCGTTCTTGTCCGCAACCGAGTTCTTGCCCTCGAGCGCATCCTTGGGACCCTTGTCGCCGCTCTGGTCGGCCGGGGTGCCGCTGCTGTTGTAGGCATTGCCGATGAAGACCACGTAGTTCTTCAGGCACTCGGCCGAGGGCTGAATATCCTTGTACGAGCGCCCGGAAATGCCGGTGCGCCCGGCAAAGTAGGCCCAGGCTTCCTGCATCATCGCGCCGTTGGCCTTGTTGTTGGTCTTGATCGCGAAAGTCGTGCCCCAGGTCCGGATCCAGGCCAGGATCAGAACCTTGTTGGCGGCGGTCATTTCCGTCAGCGGCACCATCAGGCAGCCGCCCACCGAGGTGACGGCGTCGCACTTGTTGCCCTTCCAATCGACGAACTTGTTGGCGTTGTAGGCCATCAGGCCGATCCGCATCTTGCCGGTGCCATCCTTGTTGACTTCGAGGTCGTAGATCGCGTTGTAGAGCGCGCACTGCTCCATGCCGCCGGTGCTGTTGCCCAGGGAAGGCGCGACGCCGTCATTCTTGTAGGTGCAGCCGTGCGTGGCGCTCGCCTCGAAGTTGGCGGCGTTGTCCAGGAGGAACAGCACGTTGGGCAGGTTGGCGGACTCGGTCGGGGTAAGGCCGACGAACAGATCGATGTCCTCCGCGAAGGCGGACAGATGCAGCAGCAGGAGGGCCGGAGCGAGCAGGCGTTTCAGGAAATCGGACTTCATGGTGCAGTCCTTGTCGAATACGTACGTGCTGCGTGTTCCATGTCAGGAACAAAGTGTGTCGCGTTGGGCCTGGGTGATCAGGGTACGAACGCCCTGGTGAACCGTGACGCGCGCACCGCTGCGCGGATCGTCCACGATGGCCTCGACGTCGAACACGGCGCTCCAGGTGTTGCCGCTCGACAATGCCAGCGGCAGGCTCAGGCTGGTGAGGACGCCCGCACCGGCGAGGCTGGCACGCACGCAGATCGGCGTCTTGATTTCGACATCGTATTCGATGCCGCCGATGTCGACGCTGGTATTGGTCGCAGAAAGCGAGGCCGCGCTCAGGGTAGTTTCGATGGCGGCGTTGGCGGCCGCGATGGCTTCTTCCCGGAACTGCATGTTGCCCACGGCCCTGAGGTTGCTGGTGCTCATCATGAAGGCCGAGGTGACCACCAGGGTGATCAGCACCAGCATGATGAGCCCGACGACAAGCGTTACGCCACGCTGGGCGCGCGGCGAGGTCTGCATTCGGGTCATGGCGTGTCCCTCCTTCCGGAGATGTTGTTCAGGCGCACGGTCGTGGAAAACACGTGGCGCTTGTAACCGTCGTTGTAGGGGCCGAGGGTGTCGGTGTCGCCGAGCTGGTAGGTCTTGGTGTCCTTGTGACCGGGCGTGGTTTCGAGATTGCGCGCGAGCACATGCAGGCGCACGGCGACCACGTTCATCAGGTCGTCGATGGTACAGGCGCTGCCGTAGCATGCGGCGTCAGGCGCGCCATCGCCACGATTGCGGGCGGTGGTCTTCTTGGTTGTGTCCTGCCACTTGATCACATCGGTGTAGACGACATCCTCGTTGGTCTCGCTCTTTCGGTCGACCAGGAACTCGACGCGGAAGGCCTCGATGCCCTCGATCAGGGGCTGCGGGACACTCGAATAGTCGCCATTGTCGAGAGACACACGCATGAGCGTGGGCTGCCCATTGCTTTCCCCGACGTAGTAGAAGTTGGTGACGATCTTGCGGCGCTCGGCGGGGGTGAGGCAGTCGCGTTGCCGCAACGGGAAGGCGGTGTCATGGATCGCGAAGCTGGGTTCCGGCGGCGGCGTCGTGCAGCTGGAGACCTGGATGTGCGGACCGGTATCGGTACCGCCGTCGCAGGGGACCGCTCCCTTTGCGCAGGTGTTGGCATGGCTCACCATGAGGATGTTGCTGTCGGCCAGGGCCCCGGACACCTTGCAGTCGGAGAGCGCGTCGTCGTCCTCGAAGCTGCGCACGGGAATTCCCAGCAGATAGGTCTTGAAGGTGTCGTCCCATGACGCCGGCGCAAGGCAGGGATCGACGCCGTCCAGGGCAGCCAGTTCCGCCGCGGTGAGCGCCCCGTCGCTGACGAAGAGGTCGTCATAGCGCGGGATATACCCGCCCCAGAAGCCGGCGTGAACGAGATCGTTCTGCAGCAACTGGATGGCGAACCGGCCGTTCTCGATCTGCCGGTTGACCTTGGCCATTTCGTTGTTGGTGCGGGTGATGTTGATGTACAGCGCGAGCAAGGCGGCCATGATCAGCATGCCGAGCGTGATGGCGACCATCAGCTCGATGAGGGTGAAGCCGTCAGGCCTGCGCCCATTGCGCCGGCGCGCCATGCAGGAGGGGTAAGAATGTGGTTTCATGATGCGAGATTGGCCACGCGAACGACGGTAGTCACGGCCCTGCGGCAACGGTCGTCCACGCAGTTGCCGCCGTCATAGAGATTCGCGCCGCAGCCGACGCCTTCCGGTGGTGCGGAGACCGGGGTCAATCCCTGCCAGGCGACCGTAATGAGATATTCGCCGTTCCCAAGGTCGGCGACGCAACCACGCCCCCCGACCATGGCGCCGACATTGCCAGCCGTGGAGGTTTCGGAAGCCCCCAGCAGGGCGTTGCACCACTCCCCGGAATCGATTTCCTGGCGCGTCGCAGTGCTCGTCGGGCAGGCAATGTCTCCCCCCAGCGGCGCGTCGTCGCCGGTGACGTAGTCTTCCGCATGGGCGCGGTTGGCCGACAGGCGGTTGGCCATGTCCTGCAACAGAATCAGTGCCTGGGCCCGCTGGTAGGCCTCCATTTCGGACGCCTGCAGCCGCGACTGCAGGCCGGCAAGCCCGAGCAGGCCGATGGTCAGGATGATAAGGGTCACCAGCACCTCGACCATCGAGGCGCCGCGCTGGCGAGCGGCACGCCCGGCCGCTGGAAAGCGGGTGTTCACCATTTCTCCTCGGGGGTCTTCACCCCCTCGCTGTCGAGCGAGAGATCGCCATCGTCGACCTGCGCCCCCTCGGCGGTGAAGGTGATCGTGAAGTTCGGGGGGGTGGCGTCGTTGTCGGCAACGATGCTGGCGCCGTAGCGCGCGTCGACCTCTTCCGGCAGCGCGTAGCCCAGTTCGTCCAGCGACTCCGCATAGGCGCGGTTCGCCAGGAAGAACTGTTGCTGGCGATTGACGATGTCCATCATTTCGGACTGGGCCGCCGCACGATGGCCCTTGCGCACGTGTTCGGTATACGCGGGCAAGGCGATGCTCGCCAGGATGGCGACGATCGCCACGACGATCATGATCTCCACCAGGGTAAAACCCGACTGGCGGTTGCGGCCGATGCCCGAATCGATATACAGCTTGTCCATACTCAAAATCTACCCCTTGCAACGGTGTTCGCCAGTCCCGCGCGACCGGCGGCGCGTTGGGTGGAACGAACGGTATCCGCCCCCCGGCATTTCACCGCGACGTATGCCCTCTTTTCAGGTTATCGGCGCGTCGGGCGATTTCTTAAGGATGTGACAAGGAAGCACTGACTTATTCCGTCATCACGAGGCCCGCCGGGCTGTGGCGATCGAAAGGTCATTGATTTCGCGAACACGCTGGATTGGTTCGCGACGCTCGCAATGACGAATTTCGATTGAATCAGCGCATCCCAAAGGAACCCCCACTTGCGACGCCGACGCCCCAATAGGCGCGGCGCCCTCGCCGCGATCCGGGGCGGCACGAAGCCGCTGCGGTGCTTACAATGTCGACCGGCGGGGCCATGTTGCCGGCCCGGCGTCGCAGCCCCGATACAGGAACCCGACTTGACCCCTGACACATTGATACTAGGTGCCGGCATCGCCGGCCTGAGCGTCGCCTGGCGCCTGCTCCGATCCGGGCAGCGCGTGGTGGTGCTGGAGCGCGGTGAGGCGGGGCGCGAGTCGTCCTGGGCCGGTGGCGGCATTCTCTCGCCACTGCTGCCGTGGGATTACCCCGAATCCCTGACGACGCTGGCACTGCGATCGATGACGGCGTACGCGCCGTGGGTCGGGGACATCGAGGCGGCGGCGGGCCGACACGCGGAATACTGGCGCTGCGGCATGCTGGCGCTGGACGTCGCCGGGGTCGATCAGGCGCTCGCCTGGTGCACGGCACACGGCATGGCGGCCGAAGGGACCCCATCGCGATCATTCACCCTCTCCCCGGCCCTCCCCCCTCAAGGGGGAGGGGGTCAAACCGTGTGGCTGCCGGACGTGGCGCAGGTGCGCAACCCGCGCCTGACGGCGGCACTGCGGGTCGCGGTCGAGGCACGCGGCGGCAGGGTGGTGGAGCACTGCGCGGCGACCGGGGTGCGGGCCCGGGGACGGCGCGTGACGGCGGTGGAAACCGGGGCAGGAACGTTCCCCGCGGACAGCGTGGTGATGGCAACCGGCGCGTGGTCGGGGCTGGGGCTGGCAGGATTGGCCCGGGCGCCCAACGTGCGCCCGATCCGCGGCCAGATGCTGCTGTTCAAACTCGAGCCGGGTGTGCTCGACACCATTCTCTATCGCGACGGCCTGTACCTGATCCCGCGCCGGGACGGCCACGTGCTCGTCGGCAGCACGCTGGAGGATGTTGGCTTCGACAAGGCGACCGACGCCGCCACGCGCGCCCGCATGCACGCGGCCGCTGCCGAACTGCTGCCGGCGCTCACTTCGGTGCAGCCGGTGCAACACTGGGCCGGGTTGCGCCCGGGCGCGCCGGACAACATTCCGATCATCGACCGCCACCCCGATTTCGACAACGTCTTTGTCAACGCCGGCCATTTCCGTTATGGCGTGACGCTCGCGCCGGCTTCGGCCGAACTGCTGGCTGCCCTGATCGACGGCACCGCCCCGCCGCTCGACCCGACGCCGTATCGCTGGCAGGCGGCGCTTGAACGCCGCTGGGGTGGCGGGTCATAATCCCCTTGTCCACCCGCCCGACCGCGCCGCCATGACCCAAGCCCACGTCCATTCGCCCGTCGATGAAGCCGACTACCTGCGGCGGGAGGAAGCCGCGTCGAGCAAGCACGAGCTCGTGGGCGGCGAGATCTACGCCATGGCGGGCGCGAGCGAACGGCACAACCGCATTGCGCTCAACATCGCCTTCCACCTGCGCACGGCGACGCGCGGCAAGGCCTGCCGCGCGTTCATGGCCGACATGAAGCTGCGCCTGGCGGCTTCGACGACGTATTACTACCCGGATGCGATGCTGGTGTGCGATACGGACGACCACGGTGATCACGCCATCTCTATTCATGATCGTTGCGATCACCATGGTCGTCCCCCTCTCCCCAACCCTCTCCCGCAAGCGGGAGAGGGAGCGAACGATGTGCTGCGCACGCCCAATGCGATTAACGACAACAACCCCATCTACAAGCAATCGCCCTGCTTCATCGCTGAAGTCTTGTCGCCCGCCACGGCCGCGATCGACCTGCGCGAGAAATGGGCGGCCTATCGCGCGCTGCCCAGCCTGCGCTATTACCTGCTCGTCGATTCGGAACGGCTTTGGGCCAAGGCTTTTTTCCGTGACGCGCAGGACGTGTGGTTCGAGCAGGAGCTCGGCGCGGACAACCGGCTCGACGTCGCCTGCGGCGACGCGCGGCTGACGCTGACGCTGGACGACCTCTACGAGGACACGGGGCTGCTCATTGTCTGACGCAGCCCGGGTGCGCCCGCTCGCAATCTGGATCGTCAGCGACGGCAAGCCCGGCCACGTCAACCAGTCGCTGGGGCTTGCGGAGGCACTGGCGCGCGCTACCCCGGCAGCGATCCACACCCTGTCTGCCTTGCCACGCGGACGGGCCGTCTACAGATGGCTGCTTCGGCGCCCCGTCGCGCCCGATCTGCCCGCACCGGATCTCCTCCTCGGCGCCGGCCACGCCACCCATCTGACCCTCCTCGCCGCGCGCCGCGCGCACGGCGGCCGCGCGGTGGTGCTGATGAAGCCGAGCCTGCCGCGACGCTGCTTCGATCTGTGCATCGTGCCGCGCCACGACGGCATCGCGCCCGACACTCACACCCTGGTGAGCGAAGGTGCGCTCAACCGCGTCCGCCCCGCGCACAACGCCGATCCCATGCAGGGCATGATCCTCGTCGGCGGTCCCTCGGCACATTTCGAATGGAATACGGACGCGCTCCTGGCGCAGATCGGATGGCTGCTCGCCCATACGCCAGGCATACGCTGGACACTTGCCACCTCGCGCCGCACACCGGCTGATTTTGCTGCGCGGCTGCCCGCGTCGGCCACGCTCGAGATCGTCCCGCACACCGCGACCACACCCGACTGGCTGCCCGCGCAGTTCGCCCGCTGCGGCACGGCGTGTGTCACGCCCGACAGTGCATCGATGGTGTATGAAGCGCTCACCGCCGGCGCCGCGGTCGGCGTATTTGATTTTTCCGTCAAGCCGGGCAGCCGTGTTGCGCAAGCCATCACCTGGCTCGCCGACGCCGGGCGCATCACCCGCTTTGCAGACTGGCGCACAACAGGCACACTGCCACGCGCCGCGCCCCCGCTTGCCGAGGCCGAACGCTGCGCCCACTGGATCATCGAATGGCTGAAGAAAAACCGACAAGCAAACTGACCGTGCTGCAGCTGCTGCCCACGCTGGAATCCGGCGGCGTCGAACGCGGCACCCTGGAAGTCGCGCAGGCGCTGGTCGAACGCGGCCACCGCGCGCTGGTGATGTCGGGCGGGGGGCGCCTGGTCGCGCCGCTCATCGCGCTCGGTGCCGAGCACTTCGAATGGCCCATTGGCCGAAAGTCGCTGAAGACGCTGTTGCTGGTTCGCAAGCTGCGCCGCTTTCTGCAGGACCAGAAAGTCGACCTCGTGCATGCCCGTTCGCGCATTCCCGCGTGGATCGCGTATCTCACCTGGCGCGGGATGAACCCGCGCACGCGCCCGCGCTTCGTCACCACGGTGCATGGCCTGTATGGCGTCAACCGCTACAGCGGCATCATGACACGCGGCGAAGCGGTGATCGCGGTGTCGGAAACGGTGCGCGACTACATCCTGCGCGAATACCCCGACACACCCGCCGCGCACATTCATGTCATACCGCGCGGGGTCGACGGCGCGGCCTATCCGCACGGCTGGAAGCCCGATGCCACCTGGCAGAACACATTCTTTTCGCAGTTTCCACGGGCCGCCGGCAAGCGCGTGCTCACCCTGCCCGGGCGCATCACCCGTCTCAAGGGCCACGAGGATTTCATCGAACTCGTCGCACGCCTGAAGCGGCGCGGCCTGCCGGTGCACGGCCTCATCGTCGGCGGAGCCTCGCCATCCAAGCAGCGCTACCTGCAGAAACTGCGCTACCGTGTGCGCAGCATGGGACTCGAAGCCGACATCAGCTTCACCGGCCAGCGCGACGACCTGAAGCACATCCTGGCCATTTCCAGCCTGGTGCTGTCGCTCTCGACGCAGCCCGAGTCGTTCGGACGAACCACGCTGGAGGCGCTGCGACTGGGCGTGCCGACGGCAGGATACGATCATGGCGGTGTGGGCGAAATCCTGCGGGCGGTCTATCCTGCGGGACTGCTGCGGATTGGCCGCATCGACGACACCTGCCGACAGATCGTGCAACTCCTGCAGGAATCGGAGCCCATGCCAGCCGGCGACTTCTTCCCCTTGCGGGCCATGCTTGATCAGACCGTGGGGCTGTACGAGCACCTGACCCGCCCGCCTGCCACAGGCGGCCTGGATTCATCCAACCCATGCAGGAAAACGTCATGACAACTTCGACAACAGGCACTTTGATGATTGAGGTCGGCGCCGGCGAACTCATCGACAAGATCACCATTCTCAGGATCAAGGCCGATCGCATGAGCGACCCGGACAAGCTACGGAACGTCAGGCACGAACTCGATGTATTGAGCCGCGCCCGCGCGGAAAACCTGCAACCATCCGATGCGCTGGATCAACTGGAAGACCAGTTGCGCCAGGTCAACGAAGCCTTGTGGGTGATCGAAGACGATATCCGCGCGTGCGAGGCCACACGCGATTTCGGACCCAGGTTCATCGAACTCGCGCGATCCGTCTACATCCAGAACGACAGGCGCGCCGCGCTGAAGAAATCCATCAACGAGCTGTGCGGTTCCAGCATCGTCGAGGAGAAGTCCTATACCGAGTTCTCCTGAGCAGGAGGCAACTTCGGAAGAATCGCTTGCAGGACGACATCGACCGACAGCGCAGCCAGATCCGTGACCTCGATGGCGTCGAATGCGCCACGGCGAATGCCGGTACGCTGCGCCGAGGTATGCGGCCCGAACAGTGCCATGCCGGCCTTCCCCAGACACGACGCGACATGGCTGGGGCCGGTATCGTTGCCGACGACGTAACAGGCGCCTTTCAACACCCCCGCGAGCTCGAACCAGTCGAGAAAGCCGCGAGGTCCGAGCAAGGCGTGGCCGGGGATGCTGCGGACAAGATCGAGCTCGTCGGGCCCCGGCGCCGTGACCACGTCGTAGCCCCGCAGCAGCAGGGCCTCGGCGAGTTGCGCGTAGTATGGCCAGCGCTTCTCGGGATGACGCCTGGAACATCCCGGAATGAGCGCCACGTAGGGGCTGCGAACGCCCTCCCGGCGCAGCAGGGCCGACATGTCGTCAGCCATCCAGGAGACATCCGGCTCAAGGCAATGGCGGGTTGGAACACCTGAACGGCGGAGCTGAAACGCCAGGCCATCGAGGCCGGATTGCGGTCGCTCGCCCCGGGTCTTGCCGCTCCAGGCGACATGGCGCAGGAACAGGGGGTGATACAGCGCGGTTCGATCCTGCCGCTGCAAATCGTACGCGTGAGTGAAGGCCTCGCGACGCAGCATGCCGGCCAGCCTGACCCAGGCGCCCAGCTTCCAGAGCGGTGCCCGCTCATCCGTCAGGACACGGTCGATATGCGGGCAACGGCTCATCAGCTTGCGGAACGGTGGCGTCGTAAGCAAAACGATTTCCGCGCCAGGATGGAAGGCGCGGATATCCCGCAACGCACCGTCGGCCTGCACGATGTCGCCAAAAGCACCCAGCTTGATGACGAGGACCTTGTCGCTTGCAACGGACATGTCGTGCGGCCCCATGATCAGAGACGCCGCTTCTCGACAAGCGAGCGGCTTCGAACGTACAGCTTTTCGGCCAACAGCGCGATGCTGCCGAGCCTGTGCCGCCTCCGCCACGCATGGCGCCCCAGGAGCGGCGCTTCTTCTTCCGGTGCATGAAGGCCGACGGTGCGGTTGTCGGACACGATCCGCCGAACCACCGCGAAGAGATTCTGCTCTTCGATCACCCGACGGCGCGCCTCCTCGATCGCGGGAAGCCGCCGGGTCCATTCGTCTCCGGCCATCGCGGCACGAATTCGATCCGCCGTCCCTGCCGGATCACGAATATCGATGGGAACAAAGCTGTCAGCGGGAAAATAGTCGGCAGCGTTGGGCGCGCCCGCATAGAACGTCAGGCAACGACCGAGGAATGCATCGGTAAGCTTCTCCGTGATGTGATGCAGGCCAAGATGATTCTCGACGGCAAGGTGATAGCGAAACGGCGCAAGCGCCTCGGCCTTGTCCTCCATGGCGCGTTCGCCGCGGCCGAATACCTGCATCTCCGGCAACTGCATGCGCATCGCCTCGATGAATCCGAAGCGCCGCGCATGCAAGGTGTGCCGCTGCCGCTTGGGCGAGTGGACCACGGAAATGCCATCCCGCTTGTCCGCGTGCAACGGGCCACGAACGAGATCGGCCCGGCTCATCCATCTGCCGGCAGCGCTGCCGTAGAACCAATGGTTCGCGGCGTGCTGAAAGTGACGCGCCCGATGCGGCAACGCCCAGGGCGGCTGGCTTGTCAGCACATGGCCAAACTGAGCCGAAAACCCGCGTCCATACACCTTGATGGACGAAGGCTCGGTGGTGATCAGCAGCGTGTTTCGGCTGGGGCAGCCGAGCACTTCGCTGGCGGTGCTGCGTGACTGCCCGGCTGCAGGCGGAACGTCGTCATACGCCACGAGCCAGTCGTAGCTGCGTGCCTCGCGATCGAAGATGAATTCACAATCGCCCAGGCGTCCATCCTCGTGCGGAAAATAGCGCAACCACTCATGCGGGTCGAGCCGGCTGAGGAATTTGACACGAACGGGGTCCAGGGATGAAACGGTCACGTTGCGTTTGTCGAGGGCAAGGTCATCAAGGCAGGGTGGATGATGGCGGTCCATCTTATCCTGAGTCTTCGACAGAAATCCCGATGGTAAAGGGGTTGCCGGGTAAAATGAACGAAGTCTATCGGGCTTGTCGCTCAGTGGCCATGGCGGCGCATTCACCCAGTCACGCGCCGCATGCCCGGAACGGCGCATCCACCAACACCTTCGGCCCGCAGGAGAGACCCGCTTGCCCAGCATACTCTGGTGGGGACGCTTCGACCCCGACTACTCGCGCAACCGGATCCTGCGCAGGCTTTTCGTCGATCTCGGCTGGACCCTCAGCGATTTCCATCCGCGTGTCACCGCGCTGGCCGACTGGGAAGCCGCACTGCATGGCTTGCCACGCCCCGATCTCGTCTGGGTGCCCTGTTTCCGGCAGCGCGACGTGGCGGCCGCCAGCCGCTGGGCACGAAAGCATGGCATCGCGCTGATATTGGACCCGCTCATCTCGGCCTACGACAAGCAGGTCGACGAACGTGAGAAATTCAAGCCAGATAGCCTGCGCGCCCGGCACCTGCTGCGCTGGGAACGCGCGGTTTTCAGGCGTGCCGACTGGGTGATCGCCGACACACCGGCCCACGCCGACTATTTCGCGAACACGCTCGGTGTTCCGGAAAATAAACTTGCTGTCGTCTACGTCGGCGCCGAGACAGCACGCTTCCACCCCGAGCCGCGCACGACGGACACGAACGCCCCGTTGGAAGTCTTGTTCTACGGCAGCTTCATTCCCCTTCAGGGTCCCCAGGTCGTGGTCGAGGCGGCAAGGCTCTATCACGGTCCGCCGGTACGATGGACGTTGCTGGGGCATGGGCCATTGCGCAAGCGGTGCGAGGAGCATGCCCGGGGGTTGGCGAACGTCCACTTCGAGGACTGGTTGCCGTACGAGGCCTTGCCGGGCCGCATTCGCCAGGCCGACATCCTGCTCGGCGTATTCGGCACCACGCCCAAGGCGGGCCGGGTCATTCCGAACAAGGTGTTCCAGTCCCTCGCGTGCGGGCGGGCGGTGGTCACACGCCCGGCCGACGCCTACCCGGACACCCTGCTTGCCTCGGAAAGCAGCGGGCTCGTCTGGACGCCGGCTGGTGACGCGCAAGCGCTGGCGGCACGCGTCGCCACGCTGGCAGAAACCCCTGACCTGCTGTCCCGGCTCGAGCGGGCCGCAACGGAAACGAGTCGATGCCATTTTTCGGAATCGGTGATACGGCACCAATTGAGCGCAGTGCTCCACGCCGCATCCGTGTGATTGGCCTTCGGGCGATGCGGGCACGCCGACACGTCATGCCGGTCGAACAGGTGTCTTCCGGCTCGCGCTCCCCTCCGGGGCAGGCGCCGGCTCGCGGCTGTAGAGCGCGAACAGGAATGGGACGAACAACGCGACATGCTGGGATCGATAGGATTGATCCAGCATGGCCGCCACGAGGATCCCGGCAACAGCCGCATACATGACGCCACGCTCGCGCGGGTGGTAGTCCCGGATCCCGTGTTTCATCGCGCGGATCTGTACCGCATAGAACGCCAGGTATGCGGCGAGTCCGACGAACCCGATCTCGTACCAGCAATCGAGCAACAGGTTGTGCAGATGCCTCACGACATGGGTCTCACTGATGACCACCGGTGGATACAAATCGACGTTTCCGGGCCCCACGCCCAGCCAGGCATTGGGTGGCGGGAGCGTCAGCGCCTGGTACCAGAGGCGCGTCCGGAAACTGCTCAATTCGTCCAGAAGCGATACCCATCCCGCATGCCGGTTCGGCGCCTGGTGGAGCACGGCCCCCGCGGAATCGAAAAACACGATCAACGTGACGAAGAACAGCGCCAGGCCCGCCAACACCGACAGCAAGGCGCGCGCGTTGCCGATGAAGGCAAACGCCAGCACGAACAGGGCCGTCGCCAGAACGAGCACTTCGGTGAGGCTGTTGGAAAATACCAGCAACAGGCTCAGGCCCGCCAGGTACGCCAGAACGAGCGACACGCCGGCTTTTCCCGGGTGGGATCGCAAGATCCAGTAAACAACGAAGGGTGAGAGATAGGCCGGAACCAGCCCCTGGATGTCGATTTCCGGCCGGAAATCGGCACTGCCCGACAAGAAGATGTAGCGCGCGGCGAAAAAAGCGAAGCTGAGCACGCCAACCGCACCGATCATGGCAAGCGTCCGTGGCAGGCTGAAATGCGGAACATGCCGGACCAGCCGCCAGGTGAGCAGATAGCCGGAACCCAGCAGGGCGTACTTCGCCCACGCGCCATACGCGGAATGCGGATCGACCGACAACGCGGCACTCACCCCGCCCCACAGCAGCAAGATGAGAAACAACAACGTTGCCGCCACCGGATAGCCGCGGCTGCGAAACCGAAGAAGCAGCACGACGGCGGCGATCCAGTAGAGCACGTATCCCGTATTGCCCAGCCCCCGGCCAACCTGAAAGAAGAACACGACGATCGCCGGGGCGACCAGCAACCCATCCAGCCATGGGTTCGGGCCGACAAACAGCGCCTTCATGCCTGCCCGGTCATTCGTTCCGTTCTCCGCCGTAATCATCTGGCATGCTAGTCAGGGCTGTATTCAGGGACCCAGGTTTTCAGTTGACGCTTGACGGATTCCTCGTCGCGCATGGCCGCCCCGTTGAGCCACGCCATGCATTCGGCATACCAGGTCGCATCGGCAGCGCGCGCCTTGGCCACCCGCAGCTTGGGGTGCGGGGTCGGCAAGGTCGTTTCTTCATCGGCCAGAAGTTCCTCATAGAGTTTTTCCCCGGGCCGCAATCCCGTGTACTGGATCTGGATGTGGTCTTCATCCGTGCCGGACAGGCGAATCATGAGCTTCGCCAGCTCGGCGATCTTCACCGGTTCGCCCATGTCGAGGGCGAAGATCTCGCCCCCCGTTCCCATCAGGCCGGCCTGCAAGACGAGCTGCGCGGCTTCCGAGATCGACATGAAATAGCGGGTGATTTCCGGATGGGTGACGGTGACCGGGCCGCCCGACTCGATCTGCTTCTGGAATTTTGGGATCACGCTTCCCGATGAGCCGAGCACGTTGCCGAAACGAACCGAAATGAAGCGCGTTCCCTCCGGGCGCTGCATTGCCTGACAGGCGATTTCGGCGAGACGCTTGCTCGCCCCCATGACGTTGGTCGGGTTAACGGCCTTGTCGGTGGAGATCATCACGAACTTGCCGACACCGTGCGCCTGTGCGGCTGCGGCGACCACCTGCGTGCCGAGCACATTGTTCCGGACCGCCTCCCAGGCATTCCAGTTTTCCATCAGCGGCACATGCTTGTAGGCCGCGGCGTGGAACACGACTGCGGGCCGGTAGCCCGCCATCACCTGATTGACCCAGGGCGCATTCTTGACATCGCCGATCACGGGTTCCACGTGCAAGCCGGGGAAATGCGAAGCCAGATCCTCTTCGACACCATACAGCGCCAGTTCGGACTGTTCGAACAAGATCAGCTTGGCGGGTTCGAAGCGCGCAATCTGCCGGCACAGTTCGGAGCCGATCGATCCCCCGGCACCGGTCACCATCACCACCTGCCCCGTCAACAGGCGATGCAGGCCGCTGTTGTCGAGCTGCACCGGGTCCCGACCCAGGAGGTCGTCCAGCTCGATCCGACGCAGGTTCGACACCGACACCCGCCCCGCCACGAGGTCCTCCAGCGAAGGAACGGTCAGGACGTTCAGCCCCGCTTCGGAGCAGATTTCGGTCACCCGCTTGCGAACGGCGTGCGCGGCAGACGGCAGCGCGAGCACGATGTCGTCCACCCGCATCCGCCGTGCAAACAGGGCGATATCCTCCAGCGTGCCGAGCACCGGAATGCCCTGGACGAGACGTCCCTGTTTTTCGCGGCTGTCATCGAGCAGGCCGACGACATGGAAGCCTGCGGGATTTCGCGCCAGTTCGCGCAACAGGAAGTCCGCAGCCGATCCGGCCCCCGCGACCAGCACCGGCCTGCTGCCCGGGTGGAGCGCGCTGGCGAGCCGCTGTTCCTTCCACGCGCGATACGCGAGGCGACTGCCCCCCATCATCAGCAGCAACAGCATCGGGTCGAGGATCAGCACCGAGCGGGGAACCAGCAGACTGGCGCTGAAAAGCACCAGCACCACGGGAACGCAAAGCGCCGCCACGCCCACCGCAAGCACGATCCGCTTGAGATCCGGCAAACTGGCAAATCGCCATATCCCTCGATAGAGGCCGAAACGCCAGAACACCAGGGCCTGCAATGGCACGACCCACATCAGGTTGGACAGCGCTGCCGCACGGAACTCCGGCGGCAGATCCAGATTGAAGCGCAGCCAGTAGGCGCCCAGCCATGCCAGCGCCGCCACCACGATATCGTGGAGGATGATGGCCGCAGTACGGTTATTGAGGTTCACGAGCCGCGTACCAGCGCCAGTCAATAGCGAGAAATATCAGGAAATACGTCGCCGCGCTCAGGGCGAGCAGCCAGCCGGCATACTGAGGAAAGGCCCAGGCGACCAAGGCAGACACTGCAAACCCAAGCATGAGCCCATAGGCCATGAGGGCGAGCTTTCGGTGGCTGAAGCCCATCAAGACCAAACGTTGATAATAGTGCATGCGATGCGCCTGCCAGACCCGCTCGCCTTGGAGCACGCGCTTCGCCAGCGTCACGCTCGCATCGAAGATGAAGGGCGAGAAAACGAGCAATGGAAATGTCCAGGGCCACACTTGCTCGCGGATTCCATGGATGCCAAGCACCGCCGCCAGGAACCCCAGCGGAATCGAGCCGACATCGCCCATGAACAAACGGGCCGGCGGAAAATTGAAGACGAGAAACCCGAGTGACGCGGCGACGATGACCGCGCAGGACACCGCCAGCGCATTTGCGCCGTTCAGCCAGGCCGCCAGGGCCAGGGTGCCGAAACCGATCACGGCCATTCCCCCCGCCAGCCCATCCGCGCCATCCATGAAGTTGTACAAGTTCGTCATCCACACCACCAGCAACGTCACGAGGATCAGCGCCCACCCTGTCAGTCCGTCAGTCAGCAGGAAAACGAATGCAATGGCAAAATGCGCCAGCAAGCGGATCAATGCCGGCACCCCGCGCAGGTCGTCCCAGAGTGAAACCCCAGCCAGAACGCCTGCCGCTACGAGCACCCACGCAAAATCCCGCGCATCGAGCAGGAGACTTCCAATTCCGATTCCAGCCATGATGCCCAACCCGCCGACGCGCGGCACTTCCACCTGATGGAGGGAGCGTTCATTCGGGCGGTCCATCGGCAGCGCATGACGACGCCGAAGCAATCCGGCCAGCGTCACCACGCATGTGAGGAACGCCACCAACGGCGCGATCCACTCGCTCGAAATCAAACCAGAATCCACGTCATTCAGACCGCAGCACCATCCAGCCGATATCCGTCACCGTTGGGACCGCAATCATGAAAGCCCACCCGACGCGACACCACGGCAGACACGAACGCGTCAAACCGATGGTGCGAAAAGAACACTGCGAGATTCTTTCCATTGCATTGTCTTGATTGCGCCCGGTACGGCAGCGGCGCTGGACAGGGCTTGACCACCGTGTTCGTCTGCCGCACCGCGCCTTCCATCGTGTCGAATCCACGCAATCGCCCCGACGAACCGTTCACGCGGCGCGCGCAGTCCCGCCCAGCGCCGCCGAGAACGCATCGACCACCGGCTGGATCCGGCTGCGCTTGAGCTTCAGTGCAGCCTGGTTGACCACCAGGCGCGAACTGATGTCACTGATGTGCTCGACCGCGACAAGTCCGTTGGCCTTCAGGGTGCCGCCGGTGGAGACGAGGTCGACGATGACGTCCGACAGACCGACCAGCGGGGCCAGTTCCATCGAACCATACAGCTTGATGAGGTCGATGTGCACCCCTTTGGCGGCGAAATGCTCGCGCGCGGCGTTGACGTACTTGGTGGCGACGCGGATGCGCGCGCCCTGCTTCACCTTCCCCGCGTAGTCATAGCCCTCGCGCACGGCGACCATCATGCGGCAGCTGGCGATCTTGAGATCGAGTGGCTGGTAAAGCCCATTGCCGCCGTGCTCGTTGAGCACGTCCTTGCCGGCGATGCCGAGGTCTGCGGCCCCGTATTGCACGTAGGTTGGCACGTCGCTCGCACGCACGATGATGAGGCGCACGTCATCGCGGTTGGTGCCGATGATGAGCTTGCGCGAGGATTCAGGATTCTCGGTCGGAGTGATGCCGGCCGCGGCCAGAAGCGGCAGGGTTTCCTCGAAAATGCGGCCCTTGGAGAGCGCAAGCGTGATGCCGGGGTAGGTCATGTTGGGCTGCGTCGCGGGTTGCAGGTGATACGGGGCGCGGCAATCTGCTCGGTGACCCGCGCCAAACCAGAGGTGGTTGTCACCCTGTCCACCGGCCTTTCCCTCACCGAGGGAGAGGGGGGATGCCGAAGGAACATGGCGATGTGACGGAAGGCGAGCATGGCGTCAATGCACCCGCTTGATGCGCGCGCCCAGTTGGGTGAGCTTTTCCTCGATGCGTTCGTAGCCGCGGTCGAGATGGTAGATGCGCTCGATAGTCGTTTCGCCCGCGGCAACGAGGCCGGCGAGCACGAGGCAGGCGGAGGCGCGCAGGTCGGTGGCCATCACGGTGGCGCCGTCGAGGCGCGGCACGCCGCGCACCAGCGCGGTGTGGCCGGACACCTCGATATTGGCGCCGAGACGACGCAGTTCCTGCACGTGCATGAAGCGGTTTTCGAAGATGGTCTCGGTGACGCTGGCGGCGCCGTCGGCGATGCAGTTCAGGGCCATGAACTGCGCCTGCATGTCGGTGGGAAACGCCGGGTGCGGGGCGGTGCGCACGTCGACCGACTTCAACCTGCCGCTGGACTCGACCTCGATCCAGTCACGCCCTGCCCCGACCCTGGCGCCGGCCTCGCGCAGCTTGGCGATGACGGCGTCGAGCGTGTCCGGCTGCGTGTGGGTGGTGCGCACGCGGCCGCCGGTCATCGCCGCGGCGACGAGGAAGGTGCCGGTCTCGATGCGGTCGGCCATCACCGAATAGTCGGCACCGTGCAGCGCGTCGACGCCGTGGACGGTGATGACATCGGTGCCCGCGCCTTCGATTTTCGCGCCCATCGCCGTGAGGCAGCGCGCGAGGTCGACGACCTCGGGTTCGCGCGCGGCGTTTTCGAGCACGGTGGCGCCCTCGGCAAGCGCGGCGGCCATCATCAGGTTCTCCGTGCCGGTGACGGTGACGACGTCCATGACGATACGCGCCCCCTGGAGGCGCTTGCAGCGCGCGTGGATGTAGCCGTGCTCGATGGCGATCTCCGCGCCCATCGCCTGCAGGCCCTTGATGTGGAGGTCGACGGGGCGCGAACCGATCGCGCAGCCGCCGGGAAGGCTCACGCGCGCCTCGCCGAAGCGCGCAAGGGTCGGCCCAAGGACGAGGATGGCCGCGCGCATGGTCTTCACCATCTCGTACGGCGCCTCCTTGTGCGGGATCGATTCGCCGGACAGCGTGACCTGGTTCCGGTCGTCGAGCGTGACGCGCACCCCCATGTGCCCGAGCAGGGCCAGCATGGTGCTGATATCCTTCAGATGCGGGACGTTGCCAAGCTTCAGCGGCGCGGCGGTGAGGAGGCTCGCGGTGAGGATGGGCAGCGCGGCATTCTTGGCGCCGGAAATGCGTACTTCACCGGCAAGCGGATTGCCGCCGTGGATGAGGAGGGAATCCATTCAGCGCGCGGCCCAGTCCTCGGGCGTATAGGTCTTCATCGATAGCGCGTGGATCTGCGCATGCATGCGGGTACCGAGCGCATCATAGACAAGACGGTGCTGCTGCACCATGTTCTTGCCGGAGAACGCCGGGCTGACGATGACCGCCTGGAAATGCTGACCATCACCATCGAGTTCGATGTGGTCGCAGGGAATTTTTTCGGTGATCCAGCCTTTGATGTCGTCGGGAGTGACCATGCGCGTCGTGCCTCGCTTGAAACCGTGGGGCGGAAAAATCAAGGCTGTCATTCCAGCGTCTGCAGGAGTCCAGGGTCTCGCGCGCTGGACGCCGGCTTTCGCCGCCATGACGGATTGCTTGAAATCTGCCCCAATCAATGCCTGAGCTTGTAGCCGCTTCGCAGCAGCATCAGGGTAAACGCGGATATTGCCACAAAGCAGCCCCCGCCGACCAGCAGGCCGAGCCACGGGTCGGTGTCGGCATGCCCGACGAAGGCATACCGAAAGCCGTCGATGAGGTAGAACACGGGGTTGAAGTGGGAAACCGCCTGCCAGAACCCCGGCAGTGAGTGGATCGAGTAGAACACGCCGGACAGGAAGGTGAGCGGCAGGATGAGAAAGTTCTGGAATGCCGCCAGCTGGTCGTATTTTTCTGCCCAGATGCCCGCAAGGATGCCGATCGCGCCGAGCATGGCGCAGGCGAGCAGCGCATAGGCGAGCAGCCAGCCAGGGTGCGGCGTCTGCCACGGCACGAACCACAACGTCACCGCCCACACGCCGAGGCCCACCACCAGGCCGCGGATTACCGCCGCGCCAAGGTAGGCGAGGAAGAACCCCAGGTATGACAAGGGCGACAGCAGCACGAACACGATATTGCCCTGCATCTTCGACTGGATGAGGCTGGACGAGCTGTTGGCGAAGGCGTTCTGAAGCATGCTCATCATCACCAGCCCGGGGATGAGGAAGCGGGTGTAGGAAACACCGGGAAACGGCTCGACATGGTCTTCGAGCACGTGCGAGAAGATCAGCAGGTACAGGAGCGCCGTCACCACGGGAGCGACCACGGTCTGCACCACCACCTTCCAGAAACGAAGCATTTCCTTGTGGAAGAGTGCGGGGAAGCCGGTCATTTGTGCCTTGCCCCCAGCAAAACCTGTGGGAGCTGCGCCCTCGCCGCGATCGGGGGTGCCACGACCATCACGGCGATCGGGCCGAGGGCGGCCCTCCTGCAACGGCGCTTGGTTTGGCTCATGTGCGCTGCATGATGTCGGTGAAGACATCCTCCAGGTCGGGTTCCTGCAGGTGAAGTTCCTGCACGCGGATGCCGGCGGCGCGCAGGTCGGCGAGCAGGTTCTCCAGCTCGGCATAGTCACCGAAATTGAGTCGCCAGCGGCCGTCGGCATCACGCTGCAGGCGGGCCTGCCAGGCCGCGGGCACCGTCTCCGCATCCAGCCGCAGCTGCGCGCAGTGCTCGTTGGTGTGCAGCAGGAGATTCCGCGTGGTATCGCAGGCGACGATGCGGCCGCTCTTCAGCATGGCGATGCGGCCGCACAGGGCCTCGGCTTCCTCCAGGTAATGCGTGGTCAGGAGAATGGTGTGCCCTTCGCGGTTGAGGCGGCTGATGAAGGCCCACAACGAACGGCGCAGGTCGACGTCGACCCCGGCGGTGGGCTCGTCGAGCACGATGACGGGCGGCTTGTGCACCAGCGCCTGCGCCACCAGCAGGCGTCGCTTCATGCCGCCGGACAGGCGCTGCGTGTTCTTGCCGGCGTGCGGTGTCAGCGCGAGATGGTGCATGATCTCGTCGATCCAGTCGTCGTTGTGCCTGAGACCGAAGTAACCGGACTGGATGCGCAGCGTCTCGCGCACGTTGAAGAAGGGGTCGTAGACCAGTTCCTGAGGCACCACGCCCAGGGCGCGACGCGCCTGGCGATAGTCGTGCACGACGTCGTGCCCCATCACCCTTGCATGGCCGGCATCGGCGCGCGCCAGTCCGGCAAGGATGGAAATGAGCGTGGTCTTGCCGGCACCGTTGGGGCCCAGGAGGCCGAAGAACTCGCCCGGTCCGATGTCGAGCGAAACCCCATCGAGCGCCTGGGTGGCCTGAAAACGCTTGCGCAGGCCGTCGACGCGAATCGCGGGATCCGTGCTCCTCATGCGGGCAGGAGATCGGCCACTCCGTAGAGTTCAGCGAGCGTGGCGAAACTGGTGGGCAGGCCGGTGCAGGAGAACCTGCCGTGGTTCTGCCGGATCGCACTGAACACCAGGGCGAGCGCCGAGGAATCCGCGCGCGTGACGGCGCTGAAGTCGAGGCGGTCGATCCCCGCCAACAGATGCGGCTGCAAGGCACGCAGCAGGCCGCCGACCGTGTCGACGGTCACGTCACCGTCGATGCGGCAGGCCCCGCCTTCGCAGGCGATCATGAGTCGGGACGCGCCGCCGGCTTGGCGGGGGCGGCGCGGGCGGACTGGGCGGCAAGCGTCTTGATGAGACCGTCGATACCCTGCTGGCGGATGGTGGTGGCGAACGATGCGCGATAGTTGGTCACCAGGCTGACACTGTCGATCGACACGTCGTAGACTTTCCAGCCGAAGGCGGTCTTGTACATGCTGTAGTCGATGGGGATGGGCTGTCCGCCGGGCTGGCGGATTTCCGAGCGCACGGTGACGTCGGTGGCATCCGGCTTCATCGCCAGCGGCTTGAATTCCACGGTCTGATTGGAAAACGCGGTCAGCGAGGCGGAATAGGTGCGCACCAGGAGATTGCGGAACTCAGTGACCAGCGCCTGCTTTTGCCGGGCGGTGGCGCGCGGCCAATGCTTGCCGACCGCGAGCTGGGTCATGCGGTTGAAGTCGAAATTCGGCAGCACCCTGGCCTCGACCAGCTGGAGGATCTTCGCCGAATTGCCGTTCTGGATGTCCTTGTCCTGCTTCAGGACAGCCAGCACTTCCTGGGTGGTGGTGCGCGCCAACACGTCGGGAGGCACATCGTTGGCATGTACCGTACCGAACCCGAAAGCCAGCACCAGCGCCAGTAAGAAAGAGCGCAACATAATTTTCCTGCTCCTGAAATTCGCTCGGGGTAGACGTCAATACCTCAGCGGAGTTCACCCGTGAGCCGCGCCAGCTGGGCGACGTTCATGTTGTAGTCGTTGATGGTGCGCAGATATTCGGTCTGCGTCAGCACATAGTTCCGGATCGCATCGGCAACCTTGTCCGCGGTTTCCAGGCCCGCCGAGAAATCGGCCAGTGCGGCCACCATCCAGCGCCGCGCGGCTGCGGCCCCCTCGGCGAGCTCACGCTGCGCCTCGAAGTTGGCGTGCGCATTGACGTAGGCCTCACCGACCTCGTATGGAATCCCGGCGAGCGCGAAGGCCTTCTTGTGATTGAGTGCTTCAAGTTCGGCCTGGGCCTGATCGACACGCGCACGGGCGACACCGAACACGGTATCCCATTTCACCCCCACCACGGGAGTAAGCCCGCCACCGTTGAACGGATCGCTCAGATAGGGGTTGTCGAGCCGCTCGCGCTGCGAGGCATAGTTGAACTGCCCGACCACCCCGGCGTACACGTCCGGCATGCGGTCGGCCTTCTTCGCCGCCAACAGGGCGCGGCGCGTACGCAGGCCGGCTTCGAGCTGCTGCATCTCGGCCCGTTCCTGCAGCGCACGCGACTGGAATTCGGCGAGTTCGACCTGCGGGAAGGGCAGTGGTTCGATGCGCGCATCGGCTACCGCCAGTTGGGATTTCAGCCCGGCGCCAGTGAGCACCTTGAGGCCGTCGAGGCTGATCCTCTCGACCGCGCGCGCCTGGTGCGTGTATTTTCCGAGCAGACCGCGCGCCGCCTGCAGCGCATACAGGTCGGACTGGCGCGACTCGCCGGTTTCCTCCTTGAGGTTGCGCTCGACCGAGGTGATGGCGCCGTTCAGGCGCTCCTGCATGTCCTCCAGGAACACACGGACGTCGCGCGCGGTGAGATAGCCGAAATAGGCACGCTTGGTGTCGTAAACGATGTCACCACGGGTCTGCTGGAGCTCGCCGCGCTTGAGATCGACGTTGCCTTGTGCGGCCTCGCCGTATCGCTCCACCTTGCCAAAGGTGTAGAGCGGCTTGATCAGGGCGAAATCGAGGTGGGTCCAGTCGGAAAGGCCGTTCCAGTCGTCGCCGTCGGTACGCGGGGTGCATGGCAGCACCGTGCAGGTATACGCACCGCCCTGATAGAAACCGTCCTCGACCTTGGGGGCGAGCCCGACGAAGGCGTTGGCACTCACCCGCCAGCCGGCATTGCCCCGGACTTCCTGCACCAAGCCGCGCGCGGCCTCGACGACCTGTTCGCGCTCCTTGATGCGCGGGTCGGCCGCAAGGCTCATTTCCACGGCCTGCTGCAGGTTGATGGTTTCCGCGTACGTCGGCAGCGCGCCGAGCACGAGGCCCGCTGCCATTAACATCCTGGGGAGGGGTTGGGGTTTCATTGGGGTGCTCCTTCCTGAGCCTTGCCGTAGATAAACTGTCCGATCAGGTTTTCCAGCACCACCGCGGACTGGGTGAGGCTGATGCGGTCCTTGTCCTTCAAGCTCTGCTCGTCACCGCCGGCTTCCAGACCGATGTACTGTTCGCCGAGCAGGCCCGAGGTCATGATGGCCGCGGAGGTGTCCATAGGAAAAGCATAGCGCTTGTCGATGCGGAGCGTTACCGCCGCTTCGTAGGTTTCGTTGTCGAAACGGATGTCGGAGACGCGTCCCACCACCACCCCCGCACTCTTCACCGGTGCGCGCGGCTTGAGGCCACCGACGTTGTCGAAACGGGCGACGACTTCGTAGCTGTCGGCCGTCTTGACGGTATTCATGCTGCCGACCTTGAGCGCGAGGAACAGCAACGCGCCGATGCCGGCGATGACGAATAATCCCACCCAGAGGTCGAGCACGGTTCGGTTCATTGTCAGATCCCCCGGAACATGAAAGCGGTCAGCACGAAATCCAGCGCCAACACGGCGAGGCTGGACGTCACGACGGTGCGTGTGGTGGCGCCGGACACGCCTTCTGCGGTCGGCGGCGCGTCATAGCCCTCGAACAGGGCAATGGTGGTGATGGCGACGCCGAACACCACGCTCTTGATGACGCCGTTCATGATGTCCTGTTCGAAATCGACCGCGTTCTGCATTTGCGCCCAGAACGCACCCTCGTCGACGCCAATCAGTTGCACGCCAACAAGATAGCCGCCCAGGATACCCATCGCCGAGAACAGCGCGGCGAGCAGCGGCATGGAGATCACCCCCGCCCAGAAGCGTGGCGCCACCACGCGGGCGATCGGGTCGACCGCCATCATCTCCATGGCGGAGAGCTGTTCGGTCGCCTTCATCAGGCCGATTTCCGCAGTGATCGCAGAGCCCGCACGACTGGCAAAAAGGAGCGCTGCCACCACCGGACCCAGTTCGCGTACCAGCGACAGCGCCACCAGGATGCCGAGCGCCTCTTCCGAGCCGTAGGTTTGCAGCGTTTCGTAACCCTGCAGCCCCAACACCATCCCGACGAACAGGCCGGATACCAGAATGATGATGAGTGAGAGCACCCCGCTGAAATACATCTCACGGATGGTGAGCCCGAAGCGGCGGAACGCGGTGCCCGAATGCAGTAGCATCACAAGGAAGAAGCGGGCGGCGAAGCCGATGCGCCAGACCCCCTCGATGGTGCGCTGGCCGAGCCCTTCGATCGACTGTCTAAGCACCTTGCGCTCCCAGCCGCAGGTCGTCGGCATACGCTGGCGCTGGGTAGTGGAACGGGACCGGGCCGTCCGCCTCGCCGTGCACGAACTGGTGCACATAGGGCAGGGCCGAGGCGCGGATCTCATCCGCCGTGCCTTCCGCGACGATCACCCCTTCCGAAACGAAATACACGTAGTCCACGATCTTCAGCGATTCCTGCACGTCATGCGTCACCACGAGCGACGTCAGGCCGAGGCTATCGGTCAGCCGGCGGATCAGGTTGCCGGTCACCCCCAGCGAAATCGGATCGAGCCCGGCGAAGGGCTCGTCGTACATCACCAGCATGGGATCGAGGGCGATGGCGCGCGCCAGCGCGACCCGCCTCGCCATGCCGCCCGACAGCTCGGACGGCATCAGGTGCGCCGCGCCGCGCAGGCCCACCGCATGCAGCTTCATCAGCACCAGGTCGCGGATGGTGTCCTCCGACAGGTCGGTGTGCTCGCGCAGTTGAAACGCCACGTTGTCGAACACCGAGACGTCCGTGAACAGCGCGCCAAACTGGAACAGCATGCCCATCTTGCGGCGCAGCCGATACAGGCCGGCGCGGTCGAGTTCGCCCACGGACTCGCCCGCGACACGCACTGTACCCCGCCCCGCACGCACCTGGCCGCCGATCAGGCGCAGGAGGGTCGTCTTGCCGCAGCCGCTGCTGCCCATGATGGCGACGACCTGGCCGCGCCGCGCGGTGAGGTTGATCCCCTTGAGGACCGCCCGGGCGCCGTAGCCGAAGACCACATCCTCGATTTGGACCAGTATGTCGTGATGCAAGCCGCTAACCCGCGATCGGTGACGAAAGGCCGCCATTCTACCGGAGGCATGACGGTATCCGTTCCGTCTGGCGCCGTTTCGCCGCTCAATAACCCATGACCTGCCGCAGGTTCGCGACTTGTTCGAGACGCGCCAGGTCGCCCTGCCGGCTGAACACGAACAGCGGCTCCCCTGTTGCGGCGTGTTGCCCGATGCATTGCGCGAGCGCACGCAGGTCGGGAGCGTCCTCCAGCCACCACAGGTGCGCTGCCGCCCAGTCGGGCACAGCCAGCACGACGCGCGCGGACCGGGGCAGGCGCGGTGACGGCCCCCCGGGTTCGAGCACAAACACGAAATCCGCGTCCGTATCGTCCAGCCAACGGGACCAGTTCTCATCGGTAGCCGCTTGCCAGGCGGCAAACGGCAGGTAGACCGCCTGAAAATGAGCGTTGTAATACGGCAACAGCCAGTCGACGGGCAGGTCATCAGGATAGAAGCTTCCGCGCCATTCCGGTCGATCCCAACCGGCCGCTCCGACCGACACGAGCCGGGTAGTGATCACCGAGCACACCGCCCGGAATTTTCGTACCAGATTAGTATATTAGGCATTGACAATATGCTAATGCAAACAAATAATTCAAACACCCTATCTAGTTTAGTGATTTTTTACATTCCCCGTCCCGTTCAATGGAGTCGATCATGAAAGCGAAATTCCTTGTCGTTGCCCTTGGCCTCGCCATGGCCCCCGCCGCATTTGCCAACGGTACCGCCCCCGCCAACGCACCCACGGCCGTTCCGCAAACCAGCCAGCAGTGGCTGGAGCGCATGACCGACTTCACCCAGAACATGTCCGCCTACCGCGACCCCAAGGTGTTCGTGCCCTGGGCCAATGCTGTCACCGAACCGGGTTTCTACACCCAGATGGGCATCAACATGATGGAGCCGGGCAACTGGTACCGCATGATGGGCTCCATGATGGACCCGCGCTCGCTGTCCAACTACATGCAGTTCGCCGATCCCAACATGTACATGAAGTGGATGGCGGCCTCCATGGACCCCAATTTCTACACCGCGCTGATGACCCAGCTGTTTGATCCGGGCAAGATGATGCGCTGGATGATGATGCCCATGGATCCGCAGATGTGGAACATGATGATGCAGTCCATGAACCCCGCCATGTACATGAAGTGGATGATGGCGCCGATGGACCCGCGTCTGTGGCAGATGATGATGGCACCGATGAACCCCGCCACGTACACCGGCTGGATGAACGCGTCGATGAACCCCGCCACGTATGGTTCCTGGGGCACCTGGATGAACCCGGCCACCTATGGCGCCGCCGGCGCAGGCGCACCGGCCGGAACCACCACCTTCAACTTCTTCGACCCGGCCAGCTGGATGGGCATGACCGCCCCCGCCGCAGGCCAGCCTGCCGCCGCCGGCACAGCGGTCGCCCCGGCCACCACGTTCAATTTCTTCGACCCGAACGCGTGGATGAACATGATGAATCCGGCCGGCTACTATGGCGCACCCGCTGCGGCTCCGGCGCCCGCACCCGCCGCCAAGTAAACCCGGCGCGGTCAGCTAAAAAAGGGACGGTTCGCCGTCCCTTTTTTGTTGCCGGTGTGCGACGGGCTTCAGGCGCGCCGCCAGGTCGTACCGCCCGCCCCATCCTCCAGAACCACGCCGTTCGCCGCAAGTTCGTCGCGGATGCGGTCCGATTCGGCGAAATTCTTCGCCTTGCGTGCCGTTTGGCGCGCAGCGATCAGGCCCTCGATCGCCGCTTCGTCGAGCCCGCCCGCGGCCACCCCGGCCTTGAGAAAGACCTCGGCGTCGCGCTGCAGCAGCCCGAGCGTGCCGCCCAGCGCCCGCAGCAGGCGGGCGGCAGCGGCGTCGCCGCGATTGGCCTCGCTGGCGAGGTCGAACAGCACGGCGATCGCCTCGGGGGTGTTGAAATCGTCGTCCATCGCCACACGGAAGCGCGCCGCCGCCGGCACCTGCCAGTCGATCGGAGCGGTTTCGCCCGGCGCACCCTTGAGCGCCGTGTAGAGCCGCGTGAGCGCGCCGCGCGCGTCGTCCAGGTGCGCGTCCGAATAGTTGAGCGGACTGCGGTAGTGCGCGCGCAGGATGAAGAAACGCACCACCTCGGCATCGTATTTCCGCAGCACTTCGCGGATGGTGAAGAAGTTGCCGAGCGATTTCGACATCTTCTCGTTGTCGACGCGCACAAAGCCGTTGTGCAGCCAGTAGTTGACGAACTTGCACGCGTGCGCGCCCTCGGATTGCGCAATTTCGTTCTCGTGGTGGGGAAATTGCAGGTCCTGTCCGCCGCCGTGGATGTCGAAATGGCGGCCGAGCAGTTCGGCGCTCATCGCCGAGCATTCGATGTGCCAGCCCGGACGGCCCGGTCCCCACGGCGAGTCCCACGCCGGTTCACCCGGCTTGGCGGCCTTCCACAGCACGAAATCCATGGGATCGCGCTTGTTGGGGTCGACCTCGACCCGCTCGCCGGCGCGCAGCTCGTCGAGGCTCTTGCCGGACAGCCGGCCATACTCGGGGAAGCCCCGCACGCTGTAATAGACGTCGCCGTTGGGCGCGGGGTAGGCAAGTCCGCTCTTTTCCAGCTGCGCGATCATGGCGAGCATCTGTGCCACGTAGCGCGTGGCGCGCGGCTCATGGTCAGGCGGCAGCACGCCGAGTGCACGCTCGTCGTCGTGCATGGCGGCGATGAAGCGCTCGGTCAGCTCGGCCGGCGTTTCGCCGTTTTCCTGCGCGCGCCTAATGATCTTGTCGTCGATGTCCGTTATGTTCCTGACGTACTCGACCTCGAATCCGCCCGCCCTGAGCCAGCGCACCACCATGTCGAACACGACGAACACCCGCGCGTGTCCAAGATGGCACAGGTCGTACACGGTCATGCCGCAAACGTACATGCGGACGCGGCCGGGCACGAGCGGGACGAAGGCTTCCTTGGTGCGGGTGAGCGAATTGGTGATGTGCAGCATGGAGCGAAAGGGCTGGAAACGGAATGACACGATTCGGGAATCCGGCGGCGATCCGGCTGTCTCAGCCCGGTCGATGTTGCTAGAATGCCGGTTTTCCGCGATGACCCGAGCATATCACATGGCCCTGCCCCGTTTTCTCGCTGCTGCCGTTGTCTGCGTTGTCATTGCCGGCGCCCCGGCGCTGGCCAACGACATCCAGACCATCAACCAGCAGTTCCGCAAGGGCGACCTCGCCGGTGCACTGGAGAACGCCAACCGTTACCTGGCCAAGAACCCCAAGGATGCCCAGGCACGTTTCCTAAAGGGCCTGATCCTGGCCGACCAGGGCAAGACGAACGACGCCATCGGCATCTTCACGGCGCTCACCGACGATTACCCCGAGTTGCCCGAACCCTACAACAACCTCGCCGTGCTGTATGCCTCTCAGGGCAAGTACGAGGCCGCGAAGGATTCGCTGGAAAAAGCGATCCGCACCCACCCGAGCTATGCGACGGCACACGAGAACCTGGGCGACATCTACGCCAAGATGGCATCGATCGCCTACGACAAGGCGCTCTCGCTGGACAGCCGCAACACCGCCGCGCAAACCAAGCTTGCGCTGATCAAGGACATCATGGGCGCCCAGCCGCAGAAGGCCGCCGCGAAAACGGTGGCAGCCGTGAAGCCCGCAGCAGCCGCGCCCAAGGCCCCGCCCGCAGCGGTGGAAGTGCGCAAGCAGGCGCCAGCAACGCCTGCCGCCGGCACCGTCAGCATCGAAACCGCGGTCAACAGCTGGGCGCAGGCCTGGTCGCGACGCGACGTCGACGCCTACCTCGCCGCCTACGCCAGCGATTTCAGCGCGGCCGGCATGTCCAGGACCACCTGGGAAGCGCAGCGACGTGCCCGCATCATGGCACCGAAGCGCATCGAGGTTCAGATCAGCGACCTCAAGGTCGAGCAGCAGGCTGACACCGCGAGCGCCACCTTCCGCCAGGTCTACCGTTCCGATCGGCTGAACTCGACGGTGACCAAGACCCTGAAACTCACGCTGCAGAACGGGCAGTGGCGCATCGTCGAAGAAACCTCCCGCTGAACGCCATGCGCCGCCCGCTGTCCACCCTGCTGCTCGCCGTCCTGCCGCTGGCTGCGGCCGCGGACGCCGACCGCCAGCTCGCCGACAGCCTGCTCGCGGTCACGCAGAGCCGCGTGCCCGAAGCGTTCTCGGCCGTCGAACAGCTGACCCGCCAGCACCCGAACTTCCGCCTCGCCCACCTGGTGCGCGGCGACCTGCTGCTTGCGCGCGCGCGACCGCTGGAGACGCTCGGCAACGCCGCCACGCGCAGCGGCGAACTCGAACAACTGCGCGACGAAGCGCGCCAGCGTGTGCGCGCGGCAACCGATCCGCTGCCGCAGGACAAGGTGCCTGTCTACCTGCTGAATCTGGACGGCGGCTATCGCCACGCCCTGGTGGTCGACGCCAACCGGTCGCGCCTGTACGTCTATGCCAACCGGGCCGGGCTGCCGGTACGGGTGGCGGATTTCTACGTCACCATCGGCAAGGCCGGTCCCGGCAAGCAACGCGAAGGCGACAACCGCACGCCAATCGGTGTCTACTCGGTCTCGAGCTTCAAGTCGCCGCGCGAACTCAGCGACTTCTACGGCAGCGGCGCATTCACCCTCGACTACCCCAACGAGTGGGACACACGGCAGGGACGCAACGGCCACGGCATCTGGATCCACGGCAGCCCGAGCAGCACCTACAGCCGCACGCCGCGCGCCAGCGAAGGCTGCGTCGTGCTGGCCAACGACGACCTCACCCGGTTGGGCCAATATATCGAAATCGGCAAGACACCCGTCTTCATCGCCGAGACGATCGAGTGGGTGGCACATGACGAACTCGCCGATCGCCGCAACGAGCTTTCCGGTGCGCTCGACCGCTGGCGCCAGGACTGGGAAAGCCGCGACACCGCGCGCCTGCTCGCGCACTACCATCCATCCTTCCGCGCGGGCACGCAGGACCTGCGCGCGTTCGGCGCCTCCAAGCAGAAGGTCAACGCGGGCAAGACGTGGATCAAGGTCGGTCTCGACCGCGTCAGCCTGATGCTCTATCCCGAACGCCCCGATTTCGCGCTGGTCAGCTTCGTGCAGGACTACCGCAGCAGCAATCTCAGCGACCGTACCGAGAAGCGCCAGTTCTGGCGCCGCGACAACGGCCGCTGGACTATCATTCACGAAACCTCGTTATAGGAACCCCCATGGTCAAGCTGCACACCACCCTCGGCACCATCACCCTCGAACTCGACGCCGAAAAGGCCCCAAAAACGGTGGAGAACTTCCTCCAGTACGTGCGCGACGGCTTCTTCGACGGCACGATCTTCCACCGCGTGATCGACAACTTCATGATCCAGGGCGGCGGCTTCGAACCGGGCATGACACAAAAGCCAACCCGCGCGCCAATCGAGAACGAGGCCGCCAACGGCCTGAAGAACGAAGCCTATACCATCGCCATGGCGCGCACGCCGAACCCGAATTCGGCCACGGCGCAATTCTTCATCAACGTCGCCAACAACGGCTTTCTGAATTTCACCGCCCCCACCGCGCAGGGTTATGGCTACGCGGTGTTCGGCAAGGTGGTCGAAGGCACGGACGTGGTCGACGCGATCAGGAAGGTGAAGACGGGCAGCCGCGCCGGCCATCAGGACGTGCCGCTGGAGGACGTCGTCATCACGAAGGCAGAAATCGCCTGACACGAATGACGAAAACGGGGCGCACCTTTTTCGTCGCCGACCTGCACCTCACCGACGAACGCCCGGCCGCGACCGGGCGTTTTTTTCGCTTTCTCGACGAGGACATCGCGGGCGCCGACGCGCTGTACATCCTCGGCGACCTGTTCGAGGCCTGGACCGGCGACGATCACGACGAGGCCGTGGCGCACGATACCGCGCGCCGCCTGAAGGCGCTGACCGCAGCCGGCACCCCGGTATATTTTCTGCACGGCAACCGCGATTTCATGCTGGCCCGACGTTATGCCGCCGCAGCCGGCATGACGCTGATCGACGATCCGACCCGTATCGATCTCTACGGCGTGCCGACGCTATTGATGCACGGCGACACGCTGTGCACCGACGACACCGCCTATCAGCGCTTCCGCCGGCGGTCGCGTCATCCGCTCACCCTTGCCCTCCTGAAGCATCTGCCGAAATGGCTGCGCCGCCGTCTCGCACGCCAGGCCCGCGCGGGCAGCGAGACCGCCAAGGCGACGAAACCTGCGGCGATCATGGATGTGAATGCGGGGGAAGTCGCGCGCATACTGCGCGCACAGCAGGTCCGACGCCTGATTCACGGCCACACGCACCGCCCTGCACGGCATGTGCACACGGTCGACGGCCGTGAATGCGAGCGCTGGGTGCTGCCCGACTGGTACGACCACTGGGGTTGCGTGGTGTGCGACGCCTCCGGTTGCGCGTTGAAGACCGAGGCCCTATGACGGCGCGTGGACGACGGCATAGCCGTCGGGCACGTGGAACAGTTCGGGGCGCACCGGTTCACTCGCCTGGCTTTCGATGCGCCGGGTCTTTCCGCTGAATTCACGCTCCTCCAGCGGCAGGCCAAGGCCCGGCACCGCGCCGGCATCCCACACCAGGTTCGCGAGATCGCAATCATGCTGCATCTCGCGCGGCGTATCCCGCCATACGCGATACTGCGTGGCGGCGAGCACCCCTTTCAGTTCGCCCAGCGCCCGCGCGGCATCCGGCGCGGCACGCGGGGCAACGCTGCCTTCACTGCACAGCGCCTCCCCCACACTCAATCGGTAGCGCAGCGTACCCGCAGCGCCAGGCTGCGCGGCCAGACGCGCCTTCCATGGCTGCGGCCTGTCCGGCAACTTGCCGGGAACGAACTGCATCGTCATGCGGGCGTCGTGCAGGACGTTGAACACGCGGCGCGTACGCCGGTCGAGGAGAATGAAATCACCGCCATCCTCGCCACCGTCCATGCGCAGGAAATCCGCAGTAACGAGGATACGCGTGACATAGGACGGGTCGCCCGCGTCCTGGTCAAGGTAACGCAGCACGGTCATGTCCGCCGCCTGGGCCGTGCCTGCGACGAGCAGCAGGCACATGGCGAGCGTGCCGCGCCTCACGTCAGCCCGCGCGCGAGGTCGGCCCGGATGTCGGCGACGGATTCGAGACCGACGGCGATGCGCACCAAACCGTCGCCGATGCCCGCCGCAGCGCGCTGCTCCGGCGTCATGCGGCTGTGCGTGGTGCTCGCCGGGTGGGTGATCGTGGTCTTCGTATCACCCAGATTCGCGGTGATCGACAGGAGCTTCGTCGCATCGATCAGTTTCCACGCCGCCGGCTGGCCGCCCTTCAGATCGAACGCGACGATGCCGCCACCGGTCTTCTGCTGACGCATCGCCAAGTCATGCTGCGGATGCGACGGCAGGCCGGGATACAGCACGCGCGCGACCTGCGGCTGCGCTTCCAGCCATTGCGCCAGCGCCAGCGCGTTCCGCGAATGCGCCTCCATGCGCAGCGACAGCGTCTCCATGCCCTTCAGGATCACCCACGCGTTGAACGCGGAGAGTGTCGGCCCGGCGGTGCGCAGGAAGGTGTAAACACCTTCCATCAGCGCCTGGCTGCCGAGCACGGCACCGCCGAGCACCCGGCCCTGGCCATCGAGATACTTGGTAGCGGAATGAATCACGATGTCGGCACCGAGTTCGAGCGGTTTCTGCAACGCAGGCGAGCAGAAGCAGTTGTCGACCGCGAGCCAGGCGCCAGCGTCGTGCGCGATATCGGCGAGCGCCTGGATGTCACTGACCTCGGTGAGCGGATTCGACGGCGACTCGACGAAGAAGAGCTTCGTGTTCGGCTTCAGCGCGGCGCGCCATTCCGCCGGGTCGGTCGGCGATACGTAGGTTGTCTCGATGCCGAAGCGGCCGAGGATGTTGGAGAAGAGCTGCACCGTCGAGCCGAAGATCGAGCGCGACGCGACGACGTGCTCGCCCGCCTTCATCAGACCCATCACGGTCGCGAGGATTGCCGCCATGCCGGAGGCGAACGCGACGCAGCGCTCGGCGCCTTC
>JANJWS010000027.1 GCA_024709425.1 Thiobacillus sp. | reverse complement strand
TGGTAGATGCCGTCGAGGTCGTCGGTGACGGTGGTGAGATAGCACGACGACAGCTGGCTGTGGCGCGTGCCGGCGTTGAACAGCGTGGGCGTCGAGCTCATGAAGTCGAACGAGGACAGCACCTGGTAGAACTCGATCGCTCGCGATTCGCGGTCGATCTCGTTGATCGCCAGACCCATCGCCACGCGCATGAAGAAGGCCTGCGGCAACTCGATACGGCGCTCCTCGATGTGCAGGAAGTAGCGGTCGTACAGGGTCTGCAGGCCGAGGTAGCCGAACTGGTAGTCGCGGCCGGCGTCGAGCACGCGCCCCAGGCGTGCGAGGTCGAACTGGCCGAGGCGCTCGTCCAGAAGCTCGGCGTCGATGCCCTCCTTGATGAATTGCGGGAAGTACTCGACATAGCGCTCGGCCATCTGCGCCTGCGTGACCGCCTCGCCGAGCACCTCGTGGCGGATGGAATTGAGCAACAGGCGCGCGGTGACGTACGAATACGCCGGGTCCTGCTCGATCATCGCGCGCGCGGCGAGCACCAACGCCTTCTCCACCTCGGCCATCGGCACGCCATCGTAGAGGTCGCGCAGCACGGTCTGCATGATCGGCTCGGCCTTGACGTTCTCGCCCAGGCCCGCACAGGCATCGGCGACGAGGCCAGCCAGCCGCGCGGTGTCGAGCAGCTTTTTCTGGCCGTCCTCGATCACGTGCAGCGCCGCTTCCGGCGCCGCCCCGGCGGCCTTGGCCGCGGCGCGCTCCTGCGCCCGCTTCTCGCGGTACAGCACGTAGGCGCGCGCGACTTCATGCTCGCCCGAGCGCATCAGCGCCAGTTCGACCTGGTCCTGCACGTCCTCGATGTGGAAGGTGCCCCCATTGGGCTGGCGCCGGATCAGTGCGTTGACCACCTGATGGGTGATCGCCTCGACCAGCTCGCGGATGCGCGCCGATGCCGCCGCCTGCCCCCCCTGCACCGCGATGAACGCCTTGGTCACGGCGATGGCGATCTTGCCCGGCGCGAAACCGACCACCGCGCCATTGCGGCGGATGATCTTGTAGTCGGCGTAGCGGGTGTCGATCACCGCCGGGGCGGCAGTGTCGGTAACGGGAATCGGGGCTGGAACGGTGGACTCGGTGGCGATATTCAGCATCGACGGCTCTCCTCGGTGTAGGGCGGAAATTTCACGCTGCCCGGTGTGTATGCACACCTTATGCACAGCTTGCGCAGCCTCCGCCCACACATTTATTCACAACATATAGTGGTCGGAAGCAAAGGCTGACACAAATTCTAGGGGTCCACCCCGGACTGTCAACATACAGGGCCGGATTTTCGCAACGGCTTGGGAGGCCCCGCAGAAATTTCCTCAAGGAATCAAAGAATTTGCAGTTGATGCCGCCTAAAACTTAGACAACTTCCAGTTTTGATGCGGCATTTGACACGAAAACGCCCCGCCAGCCCCCTGAAACCGTGGCGAATTCAGTTTATGCGGAAGTTCGAATACAGCCACCGGTGCGCAAATTTCGCGCAAATTTTGGGCACCCGGCGGGCCCGACCGTGGCTCGATCAGGGTAACGGCTGGGCGACCGGCGGACCGTCAGCCGGAAGCGGCAGTACAGCCGGCGCTGCCACGACGGGGGCCTCAGCCGGCGCAGGTGCCGTCACGGTCGAACGCGCGGCCGCCCGCGCCTGTTGCTCGTAGAGGGCACCCAGGTTGCGCATGGCGCGCGCATAGCCCTGGTCGGCGGCGTGTTTGAACCACACGGCAGCCTGCGCCGGATCCTGCGGCACGCCGAGACCATCCCGGAAAAGTGCGCCAAGGTTGTTCTGCGCGGCCGCGTCACCTGCCTCGGCCGCCCGGCGGTACCAGTCGGCGGCGACGGCTGGATCCTTGGCCACGCCGCGACCACTTTCGTACAGCACGCCAAGGTTGTTCTGCGCCTGGACGTCATGGCGGGTGGCGGCACGCGTCAGCCATTGCACCGCCTCGGTGTCCTGGTTGCGTTCGAGCAGCAACCAGCCGAGCCGGCTTTGTGCCACCGGCAAGTCCTGCTCGGCGGCCCGGCGATACCATCCCAGTGCCTCGTCGATGCCCGCAGGACTGGTTTCAAGCAGGGCGGCGAGGTTGTACTGGCCGTCCGCATCCCCCGTCTCGGCAGCAACGCGGAACCAGCGCGCGGCTTCCGCCGTGTCCGCGGCAACGCCGCGACCATCGCGATAGAGCGCGCCGAGATTGTTGGCAGCGACAGGATGTCTGGCCTGGGCGGCCTGCGCGTAGGCCTGTGCCGCGAGCGCCTCGTTCTTCGGCATGCCTTCGCCCTGCTCGGCCATCCAGCCGAGCTGCGTCTGCACATCGAGATCACCCTGGCGCGCGGCCGCAACGAACCACTTCACGGCCTCGGTCGCATTGGCCTGCACCCCCTGGCCCTTCAGGTGCATCCAGCCGAGCTTGGCCTGCGCGGTGGCGTTGTCCTGTGCCGCGGCACGGCCGAGCCAGTCGAGCGCCTGCGCGTAGTCAACGGCGATGCCATCCAGCCCTTCACGATAGAGCGTACCGAGGTTCACCTGCGCCAGGACATTGCCCTGCGTCGCGGCCGCCGTGAGCAGCTTCACGGCCTGCGCCGGATCCTTTGCCACGCCTTCGCCACGCGCGTATTTCAGCGCCAGATTGTTCATTGCGGCGGCATCTCCATTCTGCGCCGCACGACCCAGCCACTTCACCGCCTCGGTGTTGTTCTGCGCGACCTCGCGACCCTGCTCGTAAAGCGCGGCCAGATAGACCTGCGCTTCGGTCAGATTCTGCGCCGCCGCCCGCGTCAGAAAATCGACCCCCGTCGCCGCGTCCTTCACCACGTCGCGCCCTTCGATCAGCAGCAGCGCAAGGTTGTATTGCGCACGCGGTTCGTTCTGCAACGCCGCGCGGCGATACCACTCGAGCGCCTGCTTCGCATCCCTGGCCACGCCGTCGCCCTTTTCATAGGCCCAGCCCATCTTCATCTGCGCCTCGGGGTCACCGCGGTCGGCCGCCATCTGGTAATAGCGCAGCCACTCGGGCAGCGGCTCGGCCGCCGCCGCCGCGGTATGGAAGCAGCCTGCACATAGCAGCGCCAGCATCAGTCGGGTCATCGGTTCACTCCTCATGGCAATTTGTACTCGATGGGAACGTCCATCCACATCGCCACGGCCATGCCGTGACGCTGCGCGGGTTGGAAGCGCCAGCCGCGCACGGTCTCCAGCGCAGCCAGGTCGAGCGCCTGGAAGCCGCTCGTCTGCTTGATCCACAACTGTCCCACCACACCGTCGGCCCGCACCTCGGCGCGCACCAGGGCGCGCCCCTCGGCACGCTGCCCGAGCGCCTGCACGGGATAGCGCGGCGCCTGGTTCGACGGATGGTGGCGCGGCGGGATCTCGCCCGGCATCGGCTCGGCGGCGTTGATCGTGTCGAGCCCCTTGGGGATCGGCTTGCGGTCGAAGCCGGCAAACAGGAGCGGCAGTTCGCACACCGAGCGCGGGGAGGCCACCTTCAGTGCCGGGGCGGTGAAGCGTTCCTCGATCACGCGCGCCTCGCCGACGGGAACTTGCGGACGCAGCACGTCGGCACGCGCCTCGTGCATGGGTTGCGCAGCCGCGGCCGGTTCACCGCGATCACTCAACTGTGCCTCCCCGGCCACCACGCCACCACCCGACGGAACGGACGCGCCCGTACTGGCTGCGAGGCGGGTGCTCCCCACCTCGGTCGGCAGGCTGGCGCGCGCCACCGGGTGCTGTGCATAGCCCACGCCCGCCGTACCGGCACCCGATCCCGAGCCCTCGGCTGCGCCGCCGGCGGTGGGCGCCGCTGCGGTGGCGGCGGCCAGCCCGCGGGTGCGTTCACCAGGGGTCGTGGTGCGGCTGCCGCTTCCCAGCCCGGCGCTGGCCAGACCGGTGCCCGCCGGCGCCCCGCCCGACGGCGACACGCCTGCACCGGTGCCGGCGAGGGCGGCTGCCGCCAGGGTCGAAGGCGACGCGGGGCCACTTTCGCGAACCGCCGGGCCGCCCCCCGCCGGACGCGACGCGGGTGACACCGCCACCGCTCCGCCCGGACTGCCGCCGCTGCCGGTGAGCGCCTGCGGCACAGCTCGCGCGGCGACCAGTGCCGTCTGGCCCGGCGCGCCACCGTGGCGGGCCAAGCCCTCCTCGGGCGCGCGGCCACCACCGCGCAGGCTGGATTGCCCGCCCAGGCGGGCCGCGTGGCGAAATTCAGGCTGCACCGCTTCGACCTGCGATAGCGGGCCATCGAGTCGTTGCGGACCGTCGTCGCGGTCCTCGCCGGGTCGTGAAGCCAGCACCGCCGGACGCGCGCTCGGCTGCGGCGTACTTCCGGCACTGGGTGCGCGCGGCTCGACCGCCCCCTGATCGGCACTGCCGCGCACCAAGGCGGTGGGCCCGCTGCTTGCGGGCTGTGCGGCATGGCGCACCGGTCCACCTTGTGGCGCCGACAGTCCGGCCGTCTCGCGCGGCGTGGCGGTACTGCGGCCAGCCAGCCCCTTCCCAGGGCGCGGCGCGGCGACCGGGCGGGCGGGCGCCGCCTCCACCGGCCGTTCAGGCGTGGACGTGGGCGCTGCCGTGCGGGGCGGCGTCGGCACGGGCGGCGTCGCCGGTTGCATCTGGGGCGGCCTTGCCGTACTGCGCACCCGCGCCGCGCGCTCGGGGCGGCTGCGCGGCGGTTCCGGCGCCTGCGGTTCGAGCATCACCTCGACTTCGACCTGCGGCGCCGGAATGGTGCGCATCACCAGCCACGGTGCGATCAGCAGCGCCGCCGCGACGTGCAGGACGAGGGAGACGGCGAGCGGACCGCCGTCGCGCCGCAGCCAGACAAAGCGTTCAGCGTGCGGCATCGGCCCGGTCTGACGCAGTGACGAAGGACATGCGCACGATGCCGGCACGGGTGACCGCCGCCATGACTTCGGCGATGCGCCCGTAGGGCACGCGGTAGTCGGCCTTCAACTGCACGGCCAGTTCGGGCTCGGCTTCGAGCATGGCCATGAGGCGCGTTTCCAGATCGTCACCGGCGACCGCTTCCTGGTCGACGTAGACCTGGCCCTGCGCATCGATGATGAGTTCGAGCTTCTTCACCGGAATGAGCTTCGCCACGGGCGCCGTCTTCGGCAGGTTGACCGGCACCGCCTGCAGCAGGAAGGGCGCGGTCACCATGAAAATCACCAGCAGCACCAGCATCACGTCGACCAGCGGCGTGACGTTGATCTCGCTCATCGGCGCGTAATCGTTCTGCGGCAGCAGCGCCATGTCACTTAGCCTCGGACTTGCCGGCGTCGGCGTGGTACGGCGTCTTGATGACGAGATGCAGGAAGTCGGTGGCGAACTGGTCGAGCCCCGCGACGGTGGTACGTACGCGCCGTACGCCGTAGTTGTAGGCGAGCACCGCGGGGATCGCGGTGGCAATGCCAAAGGCGGTGGCGACCAGCGCTTCCCCCACCGGGCCGGCGACGATGTCGAGGCTGGCGGAGTTGGCGAGGCTGATGTCCTTCAGCGCGTGCATGATGCCCCACACGGTACCGAACAGGCCGACGAAGGGCGCGGTACTGCCGATGCTGGCGAGCGCCATCAGGCCATACTCCTTGCGGTGCTGGATCTGCTGCAACTGGGTCTTGAGCGTGCGTTCGAGGATGTCCTTGCGGTCACCCAGGCTGTCGAGGCTGAGCGTGCCTTCGCGGTTCTGCGCCAGCGCGTCGAAACCCGCCGCGGTCAGCGCGGCGAGATCGCCGCTGTGCGAACGCGCCAGCTTTTCGCCCTCCCGCAGGTCGTGCGCAGCCCAGAATGCTCGCTTGAATACCGCGTCCAAGCGGCCGCCGCGAAGGTTTTGCCACAGCCGCGACACGATCAGCATCCAGGTCACCACGGAAAACACCAGCAACACCAGCAGCGTGAGATTGACGGCAAAGGAATTGGTCAGGTAGGACATGCGTAACCCCGGCATAAGGACGCCCACGTGCGACTCGACACGGCGCGCGAAGCTATTGATAAGTTTATTCGAACAAACTAATAAAACGGATGGATTTTACTCCCTGGTCCAAGCGAATAGAACGTTACCGGGGTCGCCCCGACGTGACCATGGGAAATTTGGTTATGATTGCGAAAAAAGAACGCTTACCCATTCCCGGCCCCGCCATGCGCCACACCGCTGTCCTGCTGATTTCCTGCCCCGACCAGAAAGGCCTGGTTGCCGCCATTGCGGATTTCCTGCTGTTGCACAATGCCAACATCCTGCACGCGGACCAGCATCAGGACGCCGAGCTGAAACTGTTCCTGATGCGGGTGGAATGGGATCTGGCGGGCTTCGATCTCGATCTCGCCGATTTCGGCGCGGCCTTCCGCCCCATCGCCGAGCGCTTCGGCATGACCTGGCGCCTCGCCGAATCGAGCCGCAAGCCGCGCATGGCGGTGTTGGTCTCGAAGTTCGACCATTGCCTCGCCGACCTGCTCTACCGGTACCAGAGCGGCGAACTGCACTGCGAGCTGCCGATCATTCTCAGCAATCACGAGGACACGCGCTGGCTCGCCGACGCCTACCGCGTGCCCTACCAATACGTGGCGGTGCAGAAGGACGCCAAGCACGAAGCCGAGCAGATGCAGATGACCATCCTGCGCGACCAGAAGATCGATTTCATCGTGCTGGCGCGCTACATGCAGGTGCTGTCGCCCGACTTCATCCGCCATTTTCCCAACCGCATCATCAATATCCATCACTCCTTCCTGCCGGCGTTCCATGGCGCCAAGCCCTACCACCGTGCCTTCGAGCGTGGCGTGAAGCTGATCGGCGCCACCGCGCACTACGTCACCGAAACGCTCGACGACGGCCCCATCATCGAACAGGACGTGGCACGCATCTCCCACCGCGACAGCCTCGACGACCTCATCAACAAGGGTGCGGACCTAGAAAAAGTGGTGCTGTCCCGCGCGGTTAAATGGCATCTCGACAACCGGGTGCTGGTGTACGCCAACAAGACCGTCGTGTTCGACTGACAGACCCCGCATGCTCGATCTCAGCGTCCCACGTACCGACTCCCCCCAACCCGGCAAGGTTGAAACGCGTCCCCGTGAGACTGCGGACTGGCTCGAACGGCTGCCCTTCGCCAGCCCGATCGACGCCGCGCAGCAGCTGGCAATGGCAATGTACACGCTCAACCGTCGTCCGCTCGGCGCAGATGTTCGCCTGGCCCTGATGGCGCTCTATCGCCCGGTAGTCGCCCGCGCGGCAGCGGGTCTCGAAGCGATGCTGCTCGAATCCGGCGTACCCCCGCACCAGCAACAGCGACAGACCGGCATCCTGCTGCGCGAGCTGCACAACGAACATGCCATCGGCTACAAGCAAATTCTGGTCACACTCTCCGGCGAGCGGCCCAACGCACCGCCGTCGGGCCGCTTCGCCGATGCAGCCGCCTGCCTGCAGGCGGCACAGCACGACCTGCAGAGCGCGTGCTACCTCACCTATGTCATCGTGCCGGCCGGCATCTGGGGCGAACTGCACCACGTGTACCGGTTCATTCAGGCCAATCGGCTGGAAAACCGACCCGGCGAAACTGCTCCTGCGGTCAACGTGAGCTATCGCAAGGCATTGCTCCTGGCCTTGGCCGACCCACCGCGCATGAGCCCGCTGGAGATCATGCATGCGCGCCAGCTCATCGACAGCTTCGTGCACCACGCCACCCTTGGTGCCGCCCCCGCCGATGCCCGCGCAGGCTTCGCCATCCCGATCGACAGTGACGCGCCTCCGCACCATCTGGCCGCCAGTCTGCCGGATGCCGGGCTGTGGCTCGACACCGACGGTCTGTGCCGTCACCTGCGCGACACCGCGCTTCGCTTGCGTGCCGGTGCGACCCCCTCCGGTGTCGGCCTGCCGTCGCATCTGGACGGTGGACTCTGCATTGCCTTGTCGAAGCGCCTTGCCAAGTTGTGGAGCCGTGGCGCACGGCGGGAATTCAAGCGGCATGCCACGCCCGGGAGCGCAGTCGAGATGGTGGCCGGCGTCAGCGCCATCCACCGCCTGCTCGAGCAGACCCACAACGACAACGCACCCGATACCGACGACGTCGCGATCTGCGACACCACCCTGCCGCTCCCGCCGTCGATCAATGCCACGATCTGGACCGTCGTCAACGACAGCGCTTCCGGCTCGGCCCTGAGCGGCACCCCGGATGCCCCGCTCAACCTCAAGGTCGGCGATCCGGTCGCCTTGCGGCCCGCCGGCCGGGATACCGACTGCTCGCTGGGCGTAATCCGCTGGGTCCGCATGCGCGACGCCCGTCACGTCGAGCTGGGCATCGAGCGCCTGTCGCCTCACCTGCAGCCCGTGTGGGTGCGCCCCCTGCGCGGCCAGCGCAAGGTCCATGCGGAACCCGCTCTGTTTCTTCCCGGCATCGCCGCCCTCAAGCAAGGCGACCGCCTGCTGCTGCCGCGCCACATCTACCAGACGGGCATGGACGCCGAAGTCTGGCATCCCCCTCGCCAATATCTCCTGACCTTCGGGCGCTGCCTCGAACACACCGCAGCCTACGATCTGGTCGAATTCAACGTCTTCGTGGACAAGCCCACATGACCGAAATTCTCGTTTTGTATTACACCAGTGGCGGCAGCGTGCGTGACATGGCCCAACTGGTCGCGCGCGGCATCCACCAGGTGCCGGGCGCCACGGCACGTATGCGTACCGTGCCTCCGGTGGCCGCCCGCACCCAGGTCACCGAGCCCCCGGTGCCCGATGCCGGTGCGCCCTACGTGGCGCTGACGGATCTTGAACAATGCGACGGCCTCGCCCTGGGCTCTCCGACACGCTTCGGCAACATGGCGGCCCCGCTCAAGTACTTCCTCGACACCACCGGCGCCTTGTGGGCAAAAGGGACACTCGCCGGTAAGCCCGCCGCCGTATTCACCTCCACCGCCAGCCTGCATGGTGGCCAGGAAACCACACTCACCAGCATGATGCTGCCGCTGCTGCACCATGGCATGCTCATCGTCGGCCTGCCATACACGCTCACGGCGTTGAACGACACCGCCAGTGGCGGCACGCCCTATGGGGCCAGCCACTGGGCCGGGCCCGCCGACGACCGGCCACTCACTGAAGACGAGCGCACGCTGTGCATCGCGCTGGGCAAGCGCCTCGCGGAAACGGCCCTCAAGCTTTGCCGCTGACTCGATCCCTCCAGAACGTGGCGAGCGCAAGCCTCATCGCGCTGATCTTCCTGTGCCTGGCGTGGGAGCTCTGGCTGGCCCCCCTGCGCCCGGGTGGATCGTGGCTGGTGCTGAAAGCGCTACCTCTACTGGCACCGCTGATGGGGATCCTCAAGGGCCGCCGCTACACTTACCAGTGGGCTCCGATGCTGGTGCTCGCCTACTTTGCGGAAGGCGTGGTGCGCGCCTGGTCGGACAATGGCCTGTCGGCCGCGCTCGCCGTCGCAGAGATCATGCTGTCGACGGTGTTTTTCTTCGCCTCCGTCACCTATGCAAGACTCAGTGCACCATCCCGGACCGTCCGCTGACGCCGCCTTCGGACTTGTGCACGCAACAGCGCGCCGGGAAACGGCCTGGCGCTTATCGGACGGCCGGCAGTTTCAGGATCGCACGCAATCCACCAAGCGGCGAATCCGCCAATTCGACCTGGCCCCCATACATGCCTGCCAGATCATCTACGATCGCCAGCCCGAGTCCGCTGCCCGGCACCTGTTGATCCGCCCTGACGCCGCGACGTAGCATGGCCTCCCGCTGCGCCGCGGCGACGCCCTTGCCGTCGTCGTCAATGCGCACCACGAGTCCGTCCTGTTCCACGGCGGCGTCGACCTCGACGCGGTGCGACGCCCATTTGCACGCATTGTCGAGTAGGTTGCCGAGCATTTCCTGAAGATCCTGTTCTTCGCCGCGAAACGCCACGTTTTCAGGAATCGGCCGAACGACCAGTTCGAGATTGCGCGCGGCGTGGATGCGCCGCATGGTGCGCACCAGCCCGTCGACGACTGGACCGAGCGGGGTGCGGGCACCCGGCAGGCGCGCAGCCGCGGCGGCCTGCGCCCGCGCCAGGTGATAATCCACCTGTTTTCGCGCACTTTCGACCTGGGTCGCCACCAGACGCGCCAGTGCATCCTGCTTGTCGCCCGCGGCATTCGCGAGCACGCTCAAGGGTGTTTTCAGTGCGTGAGCGAGGTTGCCCGCGTGAGTGCGAGCACGCTCGACGACTTCAGCGTTTCGCGCCAGCACCGTATTGAATTCGTCGACCAGCGGCGTGATTTCGGCAGGAAACGTACCCTCCATCCGCTGTGCCTCGCCCCCATGCACGCGTGCGAGTGCGTCGCGCAGCTTCCGTAGCGGCGCCAATCCGACAAGAACCTGTACCAGCGCTGCAACCCCCAATCCAAAACCCAGCACGCCCAGCGCCAGCCAGAGCTCCCTGTTGAAACGGGCCACCGGCTCGATCATCAGGCCTTCGTCTGCGGCAACGATCAGGCGCAGGGACAGGTCGTCGAGGTGAACCGTGCGCTCGACCATCCCCAGCATTTCCCCTTGCGGACCGGCAATCCGGTGCTGATGAACATCGCCACTGGCGGGCAGATCGACAGGCACGTGCAGGACCTGATCCCATAAGGAACGCGAACGCATCACGGCGCCGGTTGCCCGTGTGCCGGTGCCGGCAAGACGGTCGATCTGCCAGTAGAGACCGGCAAAAGGTGCGTTGAGGCGCGGATCGCTCAGCGGCATGGTCAGTGTGGGCTGGCCCTGCACGTCGAGCACCAGCTGGGCGGTCAATTGGTCGAGATGGGTTCTGAGTTCAGCATGGAACTGCGCGGCCACGTGCTGGCGGAACATGTTGCCGAGCCCCCAGCCAGCCGCGACGATCGAAGCGACGATCCAGACCAGGGTACCCAGCAACAAACGAAAGCGCAGCGAGCCGCGCAGGCTTGCCAGGTTCATCAGGGCTTGACGAGGCGATAACCCATGCCCCGCACGGTCTCGATCGATCCGGGGGGGAGTTTCTTGCGCAGGCGCCCGATGAACACCTCGACCGTGTTTGAGTCGCGATCGAAATCCTGCGCATAGATGTGCTCGACGAGGTCGCCGCGGGAAACCACCTCGCCGGAATGATGCATGAGATAGGCCAACACGCGGTATTCATGGCTCGTCAGCGTCAGTGCCCGCCCCGCCACGGTAACGCGGTTGCTGCGTGTATCCAGCGTCACCGGGCCGCACACCAGTTCCGCGCTGGCGTGTCCGCCGGCACGACGGATCAGCGCACGCAGCCGGGCCAGCAGTTCTTCCATGTGGAACGGCTTGGTGAGGTAATCGTCGGCGCCGGCATCGATGCCAGCCACCTTCTCGTGCCAGTTGTCACGTGCGGTGAGAATCAGCACCGGCATCATGCGTCCCGCAGCACGCCATTTCTTCAGCACCGTGATGCCATCCATCTGCGGCAGGCCCAGATCGAGGATGACCGCATCGAAAGGCTCCGTGTCTCCCATGAATTGGCCATCTACGCCATTGTGGGCGATATCGACCGCATAACCGGCCTCGGACACCCCTTCGGCCAGTTGCGTGGCCAGCATCGGTTCGTCTTCGACCACCAGGATGCGCATCAGCGTATCACCCTACGGTGGTCATTCCTGTCCCTCGGCCCCTTGATCCCGAGCAGTGCACCGTCACGTGCGTCGATCTCGATCTTGACCAGTGCCCCGCCGGCGCGCAGCACCTTGATCTCGTAACGCCAGCGGCCATCCTCGCGTTCCAGTTCGACCTCCATGATCTGCCCTGGATAGTCGCGGTCGACCCTTTCCAGAATCGTCCGCAACGGCAATATCTCGCCGGATTCCAGCGCGCGGCGCGCGCGATCGTGATCGTGCCCATCGCCGGCTTCGCTTGCGCCGCTCCCCAGGAGCGCCAGCAGCAGCGCGACAAGAAGCGCCGCGCGTAGCTCGCTCAAGGTCGTTCTGCCCGCCATCGTGAAACCCGAAATCCAGAGTCGCCTGTCCATGCCTTGCTTTTAACCCGACCCACCTGAACGCAGGATGAACGGCGGATTCAGCATCCGTTCAGTTCACGCCGCGCAAAGTGTCGCTTGACACCCGCACAAAGGAGAAAACCGTGTCCCGAAAGCTTCTCGTTCCCCTCGGCATCACCGCCATGATGCTGTCCACCCCGCTCTTCGCCGGCCCGCGTGAAGACCTGCTGGCCCGATACGCTACCGCAGCGAGGGCAGACACGCCAACTTTTTCCGGATTCTCCGCAGCCCGCGGGGAAATCCTGCATACGCGGAATTTTTCCGGCGGCAAGCCGGATTCACCCGCATGCACCACCTGCCACGGGGACAACCCACGCGGCGCCGGGCGCACCTTGACCGGAAGGCCCATCGATGCCGTGGCGGTGTCGGTCACGCCGAAGCGCTATACCGATCCGGCCAAGGTCGAGAAGTGGTTCAAGCGCAACTGCTCCGAGGTGCTCGGACGCGCGTGCACAGCGCAGGAAAAAGGCGACTGGCTCACCTTCATGACCGCCCAGTGATCAGGCAACCCAATCGGTATTCCACAAGGAGCATCCCATGAACATTTCCTACCGCCCACTCGCACTCACCTTCGTCGGGCTCGCCTTTTCCGCAATCGTGCTGGAGCGGGCGCAGGCCGGTGGCGACGATTACTTCCCGCCTGTCATCGACCCCGTGGTCAAGGAGGAATGTGGCAGTTGCCACATTGCGTTCGCCCCCTCGATGCTTCCCGCCCGGTCCTGGAAACGCATGATGAGCAACCTCAAAGACCACTTCGGCGACGACGCCAGCCTCGATGCCGACACCGCGGCCAGGATTTCCGCTTATCTCGCCGCCAATGCCGCCGATACAGGCGGCAAACGCTACAGCAGCAAATTGCTGCGTGGCGTCACGACTAACAGTGTTCCCTTGCGCATCACCGAACTGCCCAAATGGACCCGTGAACATCGCGAAGTCCCCGCCTGGGAATGGAAACACAAGGATGTACGTACGAAAGCAAATTGCGTCGCGTGTCACGCTGACGCGGAACGCGGCTTCTACGAAGACTGATGCGAATGCAGCGTGTTCCATGAATGCCCGATGAACGAAGGCTTCAGACGACGTTCAGACGCTCCCTCGCAAAATGCCTGCACGGTCATCGATCGACCGCACCATCAAGGAGATCACATCATGCGCACCACAACCCTCATTTCTGCTTTGCTTCTTGGTACCGGTTTGATAGCCGGCGGGGTCATGCTAGTTCCCGCCTCGGCCGAGGAGAACCGTCCCGCCAGGACCAGCGAGCAAGCGTGGCTGTCGATTCCTCAGATCCACGACCGGCTCGTCGCAGCGGGATACCGCAATATCGAGAAGATCGAGCGTGAGGATGGCGCATATGAAGCACGCGCGACCAACCGCAACGGTGAGCGCGTCAAACTGTATCTCAATCCGCTGACAGGCGAGATCCGTGATCGACGCCAGCGCGATGCCAAACATGACAGGGACCACGAGCAGAAGTCCATGCAGAGTCAGCGCGATTCTGCCGACTGCAACGAGCGCCGCTGCCGCGACGACCTGCCTCGGCAGGGCGCCACGCAGCCGGTGCCGCAGCGGTACTGAGTCGCCGCGCCCGAAGCGATGCGCCGGTGCATTTCGTGCATTCATCCAGCAATAGAAGCCGGTGCCGTGGTGTTGCCGGGACGAGGTATCCAGAATGAGCCGTGACAATTTAGCCATGAAAATCCTGCTCGTGGGAGTCATCACCCTGATCACGCTGGGGTGGGGCTGGGACGTCCTGGTCGCAGGCAGCGCGTCGGGGGGCAGCCCCCCTTGGGTCATGCGCCAGGAGGCGCTCTACCTGAGCGGACTCCTGTCGATCACCGTGATGTCCCTGGCCGTGTTGCTGGCTGCCCGGCCGGCCTGGCTCGAGAAACCGCTGGGCGGCCTGGATCGCATGTATCGCACGCACAAATGGGCCGGCATCCTTGCCGTAACCTTCGCGGCCCTGCACTGGCTGATCGAGATGTCGGACGACATCCTGAAGGCGCTGTTCGGCCGTGAAGGTCGCGTGCCGAAGGAGCGGGACACCGGCTTGCTGGAAATCCTGCGCGACCTCGCCGAGGACATGGGCGAGTGGGCGATCTACGCCGTACTCGCCATGCTGGTGCTGACACTCTGGAAGCGTTTTCCATATCGGCCGTGGCGCTTCCTCCACCAGGCGATGCCGGTGCTCTATCTGATGCTTGTCTTCCATGCGGTACTGCTGGCACCCACCGACTACTGGATGCAACCGGTCGGGGTGCTGCTCGCCCTGCTGCTGGGGGCGGGCGTGTATGGAAGCGTGCACGCGCTCGCGGGGCATATCGGCCGCTCGCGTCGGGTGCAGGGTGAGATCGTTGCCGTCGAACGCCCGGCAGCGGACATCGTTGCCGTGCACTGCCGGCTCGACCAAAGCTGGCGTGGGCATCGCCCCGGTCAGTTCGCCTTCGTCACCTTCGACCGCAGCGAAGGACCGCACCCCTTCACGATCGCGAGCGCCGACCGCGGTGACCGAAGCATTTCCTTCCAGATCAAGGCACTGGGTGACTATACGCGCCGCCTCGCCGAACGGCTGCAGCCTGGGCAGGCAATGTCGGTCGAAGGGCCCTATGGGCGTTTCGACATGGCCCGCCGCAACGCCCGGGCACAGCAGATCTGGGTCGCGGCTGGCATTGGCGTCACACCCTTCCTCGCCTGGCTGGAGTCGCTGCAGGATAGACCCGACGAAGCCCCCTCGGCTGATCTGCATTACTGCACACGCGACCGCGAGAGCGACCCCTTCGTCGAACGCCTGGGGTCACTTTGTGCCGCCCTACCCGGCATCCGCCTGCACGTTCACGGTTCCCGCCAAGGGGAAGTCCTGAGCGCCGACGGCATGCTGGCGGAACAGGATCGTTCCCGCCCCACCGAGGTGTGGTTCTGCGGACCGCAGGGCCTCGCGGAAAAACTCCGGAAAGGTCTGCACGCCACCCTGCATGGAAAACTCCGCTTCCATCAGGAGGCGTTCGAAATGCGCTAGAAACGGGGCACGTATGATCGTGTGAACATGCCACGGCGCCCCTACGTGGTGGTGCCTCGTGGTTGATTGGCCGGCAGCGCACCAGCCGCGCTGAACGTCCGCTTCAGCCTTCGGCCCCGGTGGCGAGCATCGCGTGGATTTCGCGGGTCAGCGCCGCCTCGTCGCCAAGATTGAGTTCCACCAGGCGCCGCAGTGCGGTCATGCTGTCGAGATCGATCTCGGTGCAGTGCATGCCGAGCCGTGCCGCTTCCAGGTGGGCCACCGCGCCCGACATGTCGATGGTCGCATCCGCACCCGCGAGGCGGATCGACAGAGTGCACGGTGTGCCAAGGGCGAGCCCCCACGGCAGCGTCCGTTCGACCAACGCGCCCTTGAGCGAGATGTCGACCAGCGTGCAGGCATGCTGCTCCCCGCCGACAACGCCGAGCACGGCTTCGACCTCGAAAGGAATCCGTGTAAACAACCGCCGGTTCGACCCCGAAACGTCATTCGCGCGCATTCGCCTGGCTCCCGTCATGGCAGTAGTGCATCGGATGATGAAGCGGAGCGCTCGCGGGCGCAAGCGCGGAGACGGGCTGGCTGGTAGTCAATACCCAACGACGCTGAAGGTGACGACGACTGCCCTTGCGGAAAGCCGCTCTCGACCCGCTGAACGTGGCGGTGGTTTTCTGCTTCGCCTCGATCCACCAAGCCAAGCTCAACGCGCCGTCGGGCCGTCACAGGCGGGCGCACACCGCACCCAACTCCGTCCGACGGGGCAACTCCAAGTCGGGAAATCTTACACATCGCGCCTGGCGCCCGATGCCTCCTTGCACGTTTACACCCACAACCTACTGAAATAAAAAGAAAAGACACTTATCTCCTCGATATGGCACGACGATTGCTTAATCTCTGGCAGTCGGGCTTCTAGCCATGCAGGAGCGGTTCGGAGCCTCGTTTCTCTAATTTGTTTACCCTCCAAGGGGATCTGACATGAAAAAGTTGCTTACTTTGGTACTCGCCGCGGGCACGCTTGCGTCTTTCGGAGCCTACGCCACCGCCATTACCGGCACGGGCGCCCCCGTGTCCAACGCCGCTCTCGTCGGCGGAACGGTTATTGATTTCGAATCGGCAACGCCGGGAGATCATGCGACGCTGACAATCGGAAACGTGACCTTCGTCGGTGTCGATGATCCGGTCCGCATTTCCTCGGACTACAGCGGGAACTACAACATGAGCGGCTACTACCTGGAGAGCGGCCCCTATGACAGCACCATGCCGTATTCGATGCGTTTCAATTTCGGTACTGCCGTCAACGCGTTTGCGTTCAACTGGGGAGCCGCGGATAACGTCTGGCTGCTGAGCGCCTACGACGCCTCGAACAACCTTCTGGATTCCCTCGCCCTGACGGCCACCAGCGCCAGCAATGCAGGCGAGTACTTCGGCCTCGCCGCGACCGGTATTGCCTATGCCACCTTGGTTGATCAGTCCGGCGATGCCGGTGACTGGGTGATGATTGACAACTTCACCACTAGCACCGGTCAGGTTCCCGAACCCGCGACCATTGCGCTGCTGGGGCTCGGCTTGCTGGGCCTCGCGGCCACGCGCCGCCGTTTCACCGCCTGATCACCTTCAGCGCAGGGGAACAAGCCGGCACATTGTGTGCCGGCTCTTTTTTTTGTGTGGCGGACGCATCGCTTCCCATGGATCCACCACCACTCTGCGGCCCCGCCGCTTGCGGGTAAAGAGGCTCTGAACGCCGGCCCTCTCACACCTGGGGGTGCGCCCGCTCGCGCTTGCTGGCGAGTTTGTTCAGCGCATGCAGGTAGGCCTTCGCCGATGCCACCACGATGTCGGTGTCGGCACCCTGGCCATTCACCACGCGGCCGTCCTGCGCCAGCCGCACGGTCACCTCGCCTTGTGCATCGGTGCCGCTGGTAATGTTGTTGACCGAGTACAGCAGCAGCGTGGCGCCGCTCGCCACCACCGATTCGAGCGCCTTGAACGCGGCATCGACCGGGCCGGAGCCGTCGCCCTCGGCCTGCCTTTCGGCACCGTCGTCGGTGAACACCAGGCGCGCATGCGGCACTTCGCCGGTCTCGGAACACACCTTCATCGACACCAGTTTGAAACGTTCATGCTCGGCGGCGTAGCCCTCGTCGGACACCAGTGCCTGCAGATCCTCGTCGAAGATCTCGCGCTTCTTATCGGCAAGATCCTTGAAGCGGGCGAACGCGGTGTTGAGCGCCTCCTCGGTCTCCAGCACGATGCCCAGTTCGGCGAGCTTGCTCTTGAACGCGGCGCGGCCGGAGAGCTTGCCGAGCGTGAGCCGGTTCGCGTGCCAGCCCACATCCTCCGCGCGCATGATTTCGTAGGTCTCGCGATGCTTCAAGACGCCGTCCTGGTGAATGCCGGATTCGTGAGCAAAGGCGTTGGCGCCGACGATGGCCTTGTTCGGCTGCACCGGGTAGCCGGTGATGGTCGAGACGAGTTTGGACGCCGGCACGATCTGGGTGGCATCGATCCTCGAATCGCACTTGAACACGTCGCGGCGGGTGCGCACCGCCATCACGATTTCTTCCAGCGAGGCGTTGCCGGCGCGCTCGCCCAGCCCGTTGATGGTGCACTCGACCTGGCGCGCGCCGTTCATCACTGCGGCAAGCGAGTTGGCGACGGCCATGCCGAGGTCGTTGTGGCAGTGCGTGCTCCAGATCACCTTGTCGGAATTTTTCACGCGCGCGATGAGCTCCTTCATGCGCTCGCCCCACAGGGCGGGGATCGAGTAGCCGACGGTGTCGGGCACGTTGATGGTCTTCGCACCCGCCTCGATCACGGCGTCGAACACGCGCACCAGGAAGTCCATCTCGGAGCGCACGGCGTCCTCGGCGGAGAACTCGACGTCGTCGGTGTATTCCTTCGCGAGCTTCACCGCCTTCACCGCCGCCTCGACGACCTGGTCGGGCGTCATGCGCAGCTTCTTCTCCATGTGGATCGGGCTGGTGGCGATGAAGGTATGGATGCGGCCGCGCTTGGCGGGCTTGATCGCCTCGCCGGCGGCGCGGATGTCGCGCTCGTTGGCGCGCGCCAGCGAGCACACGGTCGAGTTCTGGATCGCTTCGGCGATGGCCTTGATGGCGTCGGCATCCCCCGGGCTCGCCGCGGCGAAGCCGGCTTCGATGACGTCGACGCCGAGCTTTTCCAGCTGGCGCGCGATGCGGAGTTTCTCTTCCTTGGTCATCGACGCGCCAGGGCTCTGCTCGCCGTCGCGCAAGGTGGTGTCGAAAATGTACAAACGGTCATTCATGGCGGGCTCCATGGAGGGTCAGGCCGGTCGATGCAGGCCGACGCATTATATCGGGTCACCGCAAGCAACTCGCGGCGGGGGGGGGACTACCGGGGGAGGGGGATTCAGTATGCGCGCGCGATGCGCAGCAGCAGATCGCCGAACAGGATGTTCGACAGGCCGAGGCAGATGGAGGGGTGTGACCGATACCTGGACATGGACTAAATTGTATCCATTTTTGCCCGCGCGGCAAGGGGCTGAGCAGCGCCGGCCTCACCGATCTGCAACCAGGCCGCCAGCCCCCCGCCAGGGCGGTCTTCGAGGCTGACCCTCCAGCCATGCGCGGCCGCCAGTTGGCGCACGATCGCCAGTCCGAGCCCGGAGCCCCCCGTACCGACATTGCGGGAGGCTTCCAGCCGATAGAACGGGCGAAATACCGCCTGCTGTTCGGCCGCCGGAATTCCCGGACCACGGTCGAGCACCCCGATACGGATGCCGCCCGCTACCGTTTCGGCCCGCAATTCGACCGGCGCGTCGCCGCTATAGCGCAGGGCGTTCTCCAACAGATTGCCGAGCACCCGTCGCAATGCACCTGCCGGGACCTCCAGCGCCAGATCGGTCGCCTCCACGTGGACGCGCTCCGGTGCGGACGCCGCGAGCCCGGCCAGGAGCCCGGCAACGTCAACGCAGGTCACGGTCTCGTTGCCGAAGCCGCGTGCCAGCGTGAGCACATCCCCGATCAAACGGTCCATCACCGCGATGTCCGTCTCGATCTGGGCCACCAGTTCGGCGCTTGGTCGCCGCACAAGCATCTCCACCGCGAGCCGCAACCGCGCCAGCGGCGTGCGTAGATCGTGCGATACGCCCGCCAGCAACACGGTGCGGGCGGCGAGCAGTTCCTCCACCTCTCGCGCCATTTCGTTGAAACGCCGGCTCAAGGCTGCGATCTCGCGCGGCCCCGTTTCCGGCAGGCGTTCCGGGGTTTGTCCACGCCCGAGCGAAGCGGCCGCCTGCTGCAGGCGCGCCAACGGCCGCGTGGTGCGGCGCGCGAGCCACCAGGCGGCGGCCAGCGACAGGACCAGCCCACCCGCCAGCGACGCCACCAATGCATGGAGGGGGCGCGAGCCAATGCGGCTGTGCGGAAACCCCACCGAGAGATAACCACCGCCCGTCGGCAGCGATACCCATAGCCAGGTTTCGTCGCCGATGGTCTCGCGCGACCCGGCGACCGATGCGCCAGTACGTTCGGCGAGCGACAGCAGGAGGAAACGCAGGTATGGGTCGCGCCAGGAGGGTGGCTCGGGTTCGTGGGGCGGTTCGGCGCGCAGGGCCAGGCTGTGGGCGCGCGCCAGCTCGATCTCGAACGCCGGACGCGTCACCGGCGGCAATTCGCTCCAGGTCTGGGCGGACAGTGTCATCAGCCCCGCCAGATCGGCCGCGGAGCGTCGTGCCAGCGGTAACATGAGGAAATACGCCGCCGCCGTGACGACCAGCAACTCGAACACGATGAATGCGCCGATCAGCAGCAGCGCGTTCTGCTGGGTGAGACTGAGGCGTGGCGCCGCCTTCACGCCTCGCCGCCGCGCGGATTGAACAGGTAGCCCTCGCCACGCACGGTGCGAATGTAGACGGGTTCCGCCGGATCAGGCTCGATCTTGCGGCGCAGGCGTGTAACACGGGTATCGACGCTGCGGTCGTACGGATCGCGCTCGTAACCTTTAAGCATGTCGATCAGGGTATCGCGTGACAATACCCGCAGTGGATGCTCGACGAAGATGCGCAACAGCGCGAATTCCGCAGTCGACAGCTTCACCTCGTCGCCATCGCGCGTCAGGCGGTGACTCGCCGGATCGATCCGGTATGGCCCGAAGTCGCTACCCGCCTCCACTGCCGGACTGGCTGCCACCTGCCCGCGGGGGGGGGGCCGCAGCGCGCGCAGCCGGGCGAGCAATTCGCGCGGACTGAAAGGCTTCGCCAGATAATCGTCCGCTCCCATCTCCAGTCCCACCACGCGATCGATTTCCTCGCCACGTGCGGAAATCATCAAGATGGGCACGGGCGATTCGCTGCGCAGGCGACGCGCCAGCGTGAGGCCGTCCTCGCCGGGCAACATGAGGTCGAGCACAATGGCATCGGGCATGCTGCGGGTCATCGCCTGCACCATCGCGCGGCCGTCCGCCACCGACTCGACCGCAAAGCCGCTGTCGCCGAGATAGGCTTCCAGCAGTGTGCGCAGGCCGGGGTCATCGTCGACCACGAGGACGCGGGGAAGTAGGGTTTCCGTCACAGCGTATGCTTCGCCCGTGCGGTGTTTGTCAAAGGCAACAGGATCATCGGATGCAATGTACGGCCGGCGGCCGTTTGCGGCTATGCTAACGCAGTTGGCTACGCCAAGGGTGCGTCGTCACAGACTGAAACACTCTGACACGCGACTGACAACCCGACGTTGCACTGCGCCCCGAGAATGCCTCCACGCCGCGCTTTTGCGGCGCAATGCCGAACCCTGACCCGCCCGAACCCATGCCGCGTTACCGTCTGATCCTCCTGACCTGCCTGCTGGCCCTTGCCGGCACGGCCTCGGCCAGCGAGCGTCCGGACACCGCGACGCGGGCGACGGCGCGCCCGCTCAACCTTTCCCTGCCGCGCGATCTGCTGCTTGCGCCCGGCGCGGGCGAGGCGGAGGACGCGGCGCAGCGCAACCTGGCCCCGCCGCAGTCCGGGCGGTCGCCGGGTGGCGCCGCGTCGCATCCCGCCAGCCTGCCCTATGGCGCAGGATACGAGCATCGCCATCCGCAGGCGGGCAATGTACCCACCGACACCGCCCCCCGGACGGGGGGCGGCAATGCGGGTGCCGGGCGCAGGGGACGGTGAATCCCGTGTCATTCACACGACATCACACTCAGGAGCGCACCATGAAATCGATTAAAGTTGTTTCTCTCGTCCTGCTCGCCACGGCACTTGCCAGCGGCGCCGCCTTCGCCCGTGGAGGCGGCGGTGGTGGCGGCATGGGCGGTGGTATGAGCGGCAGCAGCAGCATGGGCAGCGGGGGTGGCACAGGCAGCGGCGACATGCAGCGCACGCGTACACAAACCCGCACCCAGGCACACGACGGTTCGCAAAGCGGGGACATGCAGCGTTCCCAGAACCGCGTGCAGACTCGTGACGGGGCGCAGAGCGGCGACGGCCCGCAGTATCAGTACCGCCAGGAAAACCGCATCCAGAACCGCGAGCAGTCGAGCACCGGCACGGTGGCCGAATAAACCTTGCCATGCCGCCCGGCCCGTCGGGGCCGGTGGGGGGGCGCCAATGCGCCTCCCTTTTTCTTTGCGCAGCGTGCCTTGCCAATCGCCCACGCGACCGGACGCAATATCCGGGCTAGAATTTGACTTTGTCCAGATTCTCAGCATCCATGTCCTTCACCATCAAAACCGGCGCCGAAATCGATGGCATGCGCGTCGCCGGGCGACTTGCCGCCGAAGTACTCGACTATATCGCGCCCTTCATCAAACCTGGGGTCACCACGGGCGAACTCGACCGCCTCTGCCACGACTACATGGTGGACGTGCAGAAGACCATCCCGGCGCCGCTGAATTACGCACCAAGTGGCCACGCGCCGTATCCCAAGTCCATCTGCACGTCGGTCAACAACCAGGTATGCCATGGCGTGCCGGGTGAGAAAGTGCTGAAGAGCGGGGACATCGTGAATCTCGACATCACGGTCATCAAGGATGGCTGGCACGGCGACACCAGCCGCATGTTCGCCGTGGGCGAACCCTCGATCCAGGCGAGGCGCCTGATGCAGGTGACCTACGAGGCGATGTGGCTGGGGATCGTCCACGTGAAACCCGGGGCCCGGCTCGGTGACATCGGTCACGCCATCCAGCGCTTCGCGGAGAACCACGGCTACAGCGTGGTGCGCGAATTCTGTGGGCACGGCATCGGCCGCAAGTTCCACGAGGAACCGCAGGTGCTGCACTACGGCAAGGCCGGCACGGGCCTCGTGCTCGAACCCGGCATGACCTTTACCATCGAGCCGATGATCAATGCGGGTCGCCGCGACATCCGCCAGCTGCCCGACGGCTGGACCATCGTCACCAAGGATCGCAGCCTGTCCGCACAGTGGGAGCATACCGTGCTGGTCACCGATAACGGCTACGAGGTGCTGACCTTATCGGCTGGCAGCCCCGCCATGCCGGACGGCCTTCGCAGCGCCGCGTGAACGGCTCGCCGCTCGCCAGTCTGCGCGAACGGCTGAAGTCCGGCCGCGCCGCACTGGCAACGACCTACCTCCGGCATCCCGCGGCAACCTCGTACCTGGTCCAGCACGCCGCGCTGGTCGATGCGGTGCTGGCGGATCTATGCACGTACCTCGCCGTTCCAGATACCTGCTGCCTGGCCGCGGTCGGGGGTTATGGGCGTGGAGAGCTGTTTCCTGGGTCCGACGTCGATGTCCTGCTCCTCCTCCCCGGCGACCCTTCCCCCGAGGTACGGGTCGCGATCGAGGGCTGGGTACGCGCCTGCTGGGACATCGGTCTCGAAATCGGCCACAGCGTTCGCACCGTGGAGGCCTGTCTGGTCGAAGCGGCCGACCTCACGGTCGAGACCAACCTGTTGGAAGCACGCCGGATCTGGGGTGCACCGACCCTGTACGAGTCATTCGAAGGGCGCTTCAGTGAGCGTTTCGATGCCCGGCGTTTTTTCGACGGCAAGCTCGTCGAGCAACAGGCACGCCATGCAAGGTTCGACGACAGCGCGTACAAGCTGGAGCCCAACCTCAAGGACAGCCCGGGCGGGCTGCGCGATCTGCACACCATCGGCTGGCTCGCCCGCGCCTGTGGCATCGCAGGCGGCTGGCGCGGCCTCGCACGGGCGGGACTTTTGAGCGATGCCGAGGCGAGGCGCATTGCCCGCGAGGAACGTGGGCTGGCGGCACTGCGTATCCACCTGCACCTGCTTGCCGGGCGGCGCGAGGATCGTCTCGCCTTCGACTACCAGACCGAGCTCGCTGCGCGGCTGGGACTGACTGCCACGGCCCACCGCCGTCCCGGCGAGCGTCTGATGCAGGGCTACTACCGCGCCGCCAAGCTGATCCAGCGCGCAAACGACATCCTGGTGCAGTCGCTGCGTGCCCGGCTGTTCCCGGTGAGTACGCCGCCGCTGCCGATCGACGGCGACTTCCAGTTGCGTGGCAACCTGGTCGAGGCACGCAGCGGTGACCTGTTCGAGCGCGCCCCCGACGCACTGCTGCGCGCCTTCATCGTGCTTGCGCGGCATCCCGGCGCGGGCGGCTTCGAGCCATCCACGCTGCGCGCGTTGTGGCGTGGCAGTACCCGCATCGATGCCGCCTTCCGTGCCCATCCCCCCCACCGCGCCCTGTTCCTGGCGCTGCTGCGCGAGCCGGTGGGCGTCACCCACGCGCTGCGCGCGATGCATCGCTACGGCCTGCTCGGACGTTACATCCCGGCGTTCGGACGCATCGTCGGCCAGATGCAACACGACCTCTTTCACGTCTACACTGTCGATGAACACATCCTCACCGTGCTGCGTAACCTGCGCCGCCTCACGGTGCCTGCGCTGGCGCACGAACTGCCGCTGGCCAGCCGTCTGATTGCAACCTTCGACAAGCCCGAACTGCTGTATCTCGCCGCGCTGTTCCACGACATTGCGAAGGGACGCGGCGGCGATCATTCCGAACTCGGCGCCACCGATGCGCGGCGTTTCTGCCGGGCGCACGGGCTCGACCGTGCCGACACCGAACTCGTCGTCTGGCTGGTGACGATGCACCTGTCGATGTCGCAGACTTCGCAAAAGGAGGACATCAGCGATCCCGAAGTCATCGCCGCCTTCGCGGCGCGCATGGGAAACGAACGCCGACTGGTTGCGCTGTATCTGCTGACGGTAGCGGACATCCGCGGCACCAGCCCGACCGTATGGAACGCGTGGAAAGGCAAGTTGCTGGAAGACCTGTTCCACGCCACGCGCACCCGTCTCGCAGGCAAGGCCTGGGTCGGCGACATCGCCGCGCGCCAAAGCGAGGCGCGTGCCAACCTCGCCCTGTATGGACTGCCCAATGACGCAGCGGAAGCCCTCTGGCAGCATCTCGACGAGCGTTACTTCGTCCGTTTCGACGCCCGCGACATGGCGTGGCAGGCGCGCATGCTGTGGGGCCGCACCGACAGCCCGGCGACCATCGTGAGGGCGCGCCTGTCCCCTGCGGGTGAAGGCATTCAGGTCTTGGTCTACGCCCCCGATCGCCCTGACATCTTCGCCCGCATCTGCGGGTTCTTCGCCCGCATCCGCTACACGATCCTGGAAGCCAAGATCCACACCACGCGCCACGGCTATGCACTCGACAGCTTCCAGGTGATGGACCTTGCCAATCGTGGCATCCACTACCGCGACTTCCTCAGCTTCGTCGAACACGAGCTTGCGCGCGACCTTGACCCCGCCCAGCCGATGCAGACCGTGCCGCGCGGCCGCCTGTCACGCCATCAGCGCCATCATCCCTATCCTGCCTCGGCGCGCGTCGTCTCCGATGCACAGGGACGCGGCCATGTACTGTCGATCACCTGCGCCGACCGCGGCGGACTGCTGTTTGCCGTGGCCGAAGTGCTGATGCGGCATGGGGTAAGCCTGTATGCGGCGAAGATCGACACCCTCGGCGAACGGGTGGAGGACACATTCCTGATCCGCGGAGCCGCACTGGAGACGCCGATGGGCAGTCAGGCGCTGGAAGCGAGTGTGAAGGCCGTCCTGGAGTAACGCCATGCGCTCGCAGCAATCGAGCGGCGTTCTACGCGGTCTTAGCGCGTTGCGCCGTCCACCCACTCGCCAGGCTGCGCCCCGGGGCGCAGCCTGCCCTGGTAGATGAATCCAGCGCCATAACGACGGCTGCCATCGGGCGTGGCGATCGGTTCGTTTTCGCTCCAGATCCACACGTGCCCTTCACGGGTATCCAGAATGAACGCCCGACCGCCACCCTGCCCACCCGTGGCACCGGCAAGCGGCAATGCCTGGTAGCGCCCTTCGTCGGCCAGTGCGGCGGCCGACAGCGTCAGGGCGCCACACAGCATGCAGAGGATTCGCATTGCGCCTCCTTTCATTTGAACAACGCGGCAACCATCGCCGCATCGAGGGCGTACTCGTGGTTGCAGATATCGTCGTGAACCCGGATTTCACCGTGCTCGGCGAGAATGGCCTCGCACTCGCTGCGCCCGATGCTGCGCAGCATGGCGTAAATTTTCGCGGGATCGTAAGGACAATGGTAGTCGACCGGGCGGGGATCGAACAGGCGCACATCCTCCTCGGGAAACAGGCGCCCGACCAGAGCGACTGCGCCGAGCCCGAGCAGTTCGTCCGCACGGACGGTGCCGGCCAGGTGCTGCACGCGGTTCCAGCCGTCCGCGTCTCGCGCCGCGGCGCCCGGCAGCGCCTGCAGGAACAGGCCGGCGGCGGCATCGCGGTCGGCGGCAAGCCACAGGCGGGTGGGCAATTGCTCCGACTGTGCGAGGTAGTGCTCGAACGCCGCCGCCAGCGTATCCCCCTGCAGAGGCACGTGGCTCTGGTAGGGTTCGCGCATGTCGGAGGTTTCAAGCGTCAGCGTCAGCGCGCCGCTGCCGAGCAGTTCGGACAGGGGGCCGGCGGAGACGCCCGGTGCTGCCCGAGCCATGCCGCGCAGGCGCAGCCTATCGTCGCAGTCCATCACCAGCAGCGGAATGCTGCCCTCGCCCCGCAACTGGAACGTGAGCCGGCCGGTCTGCTTGAGGTTCGCCGCAATCAGCGTGGTCACGCCTGCCAGCTGGCCCAGCAATTCGAGCGCTGCCTGCGGATAATCGCGCCCTGCGATCATGTCGCGCCAGGTCGCGCCCAGCCACACCCAGGCACCACGGATGTCGAGCTGCTCGAACAGGAAGGCACGCACGCGCCCGGCGTCGCTGTCCACCACGCTCAATTCAGCTGCACCCGCTCGCCCCATGGAACGGGGCCCTTGCCCTTGACCAGCCACACCACCGGGTAGTTGGGCGCCACCTTGGGGAAATCGCCCTCGGCATCGGTAAAGTACACGAGCAGGTTGGGACTGCGCCCTTCGCGCTCGACCCAGTCGAACACGGGACGGAAATCGGTGCCGCCTCCTCCGGTAATATCGCCGGGCAGTTGCAGCGTATCCCACGGCTCGAATTCCCAGGGTGCCGCGTCGGCAATGCGGTTGTCGCAGGCCAGCAAGGTGATACGTGCGCGCACCTGGCCCTTGAGGGCGTCGAGTTCGGTGAGGAATTCCCGCAGTTCATCATCGCTGACCGAGCCGCTGGTGTCGATGGCCGCGACCACGTCGATACCTTCGCTCGACAGGCGCGGCAACAGGGCGTCGCCCTCGCGCCGCGACGGCCGCCGCCACGAGTAGTCGTCGCGCTGGTTGACGGCGAAGAAACGCGCCAGCAGCGCACGCCATGGCAGGCTGGGGGCGAGCAGGCCATCGACCCAGCGCAACATCGATTGCGACAGCTTGCCGGCCTGGCGCGCGGCCTGCGCGGCGGCGGCCAGCCGGTTCTTCCACTGCTCGGCGAGTTCCTCGCGCTCGCTCTGCGAGAGGGGATCGGGCTGCTGCGAGGCCTGACCGCCGCGGCCGTCCTGCGGCTCGCCCTCGCTCTGGCCTTCCTTGCCCTGTCCACCAGATTCGCCGGCATCGGGATTGTCCTGCCGCTCGCCGGGATCGGGGCTGCCGCTCGCCTGGTTGTCGCTGTCGAAGAGGTGCTGGTCGAAGGATTCCTCGGTCGTATCCTCGGGAATCAGCGGATAGATTTCCTCCGCCGACAGAGTCATGTAATTCTGGTCGGCAAGGATGCCGTGCAGCGGCGGCTTCATCCCCTCGTCGATGAGGATGAGGTTCACCGCGTGGTCACACGCCACGTCCCAGCGCCGTTTGGAGCGGTACTGGCGACGGTGCGGGTGGCCCATCGCGCAGTGCATCGCCTCGTGCGCCAGCACGAACTGGGTCTGCGCGAGACTGAGGTTCTCGATGAACTTCGGGTTGAAATAGAACGCCTTCGCGTCGGTGCCGGTAGTGGTGCACCAGTCGCCACCCGGCGTCAACGGCAGGTGCATCACCAGCGCGCCGAGGAAGGGACGCTCCATGATGAGCCGCGTGCGTGCGGCGGCGAGCTTGGTGAGGATGGGTTCGAGCGCGGGGCCGGGCTGATCGCTCATCAGTGCTCGTACAGTACGAGATCGGTAATGCTGTTGGCCCATTCGGCGAAAGCCGGCACGGCGAACAGCGGACGACCGACGGCCCGGTGCAGATCGGATACCAGCATCACACCCATTTCGCGCTGCGGGAAGCGTTGCGCATACTTGAGGATATTGCCGTAGACGGCGGCGGCATCACCCCGGTCGGCGGCGAGCACCGCCTTGCGCACCAGTGCGGCAGCCACGCCGTACTGCAGGTCGATGCCTTCCGGCACCTCGGCGGCCTCGCCGGCGATGATGGCGTCGATGTCCGGCATCTGCGCCATGTTGTCAACGAAGGTCTTGAGTTCCAGCCCGGCCGACTGCCCGACGCAGGCCACCAGGGCGTCGGCGAGCAGGTCGGTGGCGTCGAATTTCTGCAGCGCGCGGTGGGCGAATTCCCACGAGCGTGGGCTGGGAAAGGCGATCGGCGTGTGCGCTGGATCGAAACTGAACAGCAGGTCCGGGCGGAAACGCAGGAACGCGATCACGCGCGGATCGATGTTCTCGTTGTAGGCCCAGTGCACCCAGTCGTCGAGATACACCTCGACTTCGTAATGAGTGAAGCGGTTGGCGAGCGGGGCCGGCATGGCGTAGGTGACGCCACGGTCGCCCTGGCGGTTGCCGGCGGCGAAGATGACCCACCCCTCCGGTACCTGGTATTCACCGAGGCGGCGGTCGAGGATGAGCTGGTAGGCCGCAGCAGACACCGTCGGCGGCGCCGAGGTGATCTCGTCGAGGAACAGGATCCCCGAGGGGCCGTGGCGCACCGCATCGGGCAGCACCGCCGGGATCGACCACTCGACCAGTTGCCCGTTGCGGAACGGAATGCCGCGCAGGTCGGTCGGTTCCATCTGCGACAGACGGATGTCGATGAGCGGCACGCCGTGCTGCTGGGCGATCTTGGCGACGATCTGCGACTTGCCGACGCCAGGCGGCCCCCACAGCATCACCGGCGTGTGGTGGCCGTCGGCAGCGCTCTGGAATTCGCGGTCAAGGATTGTTTCAATATGGGAGGGACGCATGGCCAGTCGCAACAACGATGGGAGTCTCTGGATGATAATCGTTCGCGCCCGGGCATTCCAGCTTCACCCTTGCCCGGACTGGGGGGATTTTGCTACCGTGCGGCGACAGGAAACGAATGGGATCAGGCATGAATTTCTGCAGTGAATGCGGCGCGCCGGTAGTGTTGAGGGTGCCCGCAGGCGACCATCTGCCGCGCTACGTGTGCCCGGACTGCGGCACCATCCATTACCAGAACCCCAAAATGGTGGTTGGCTGCATCCCGGAATGGGGCGACAGGATCCTGCTGTGCCGCCGCGCCATCGAACCCAAGCACGGCCTGTGGACCCTGCCCGCGGGCTTCATGGAAAACGGCGAAACCACCGCCGAGGGCGCCGCGCGCGAGACCTGGGAAGAGGCTGGCGCGCGCATCGAGATCGGCAAGCTGTATACGTTATACAACCTGCCGCACATCAATCAGGTGTATTTCATCTTCCGTGCGCGGCTGCTCGATCTCGACTTCCAGCCCGGCATCGAATCGCTTGAGGCAAAGCTGTTCACGGAAGCCGAAATTCCCTGGGAGCAGATCGCGTTCCGCACGGTGCGGACGACGCTGGAACAGTACTTCACCGACCGCCGCACCGACAGCTTCGACTTCCATTTCGGCGACATCCGCATGCGCTGACGCGTGCGTGCCTGTCACCCGGGCTCTCAGGCGGCAGCGGCGAACAACTCGCGTCCCAGCACATCCATGCCGACGCGAACCCAGTCCTCGTGGCTTTCCTCTACTTCGCCCAGGCGCAGGCGATAGAGCACGTCGCCGTCGCGCAGCGTCAGGCCCGCTCCCAGGCGATAATGTGCCTTGGGCAGCAGCAGATTGCTCACACCTTGTTCACCTTCTGCAAGCGGCATGAACAGCGCCCAGGTCCGGATTTCCGCCGCGCCCTCGGTTTCCGTGTCGAACAGCACTTCCACCCGCCTTGGATGACGCGACAGGCGCTGCGCACCCAGTAGTTGCTGACTGCCTTCCTCGCGCATCCAGCGAACTGCCAACAGTTGCCAGACATTTTCCGTGGGATCCCAACTGACCGCGATCAACCGGCCATGCGGCTGCGCCTGCGGTTCGGGCAGGACGAAGCCCATGCCTTCCATGCTCTCGTCACGCAGCATCCAGGCGTCGAGGCCAGCATGGCTCCGCGCCACCGCAGGTGTCGCCAGCGCCGTCATCACTTTGTCGATGCCAGCCGCGACCCACACGCGGCCGAAGCGATGGGTACGCTGGCGATGGCGACGGATGCCCCCACGCTCCATCAGGCTCGCCACCTGGCGGGTCAACACGTTGTCCACCTCGGGGGCATCACAGGAATCAAGGGATTTGAGGTGCGCAATCAATTCGTTCAGCGCGAAATAGCGTAAACGGCGTCCCCGCACACACTCTCCATCGAGCAGGCTGGCGCCCTCGGAGAGCGACAGGTCGACGACATGGCTGCATGACTCCCGTGATGGCACGGCGGTAGGGAGCGGCAACGGCTCATAATCCGCGAGAAGTCGAGCAATGGACTCGATTTCATGGGCACGAAACCCGACCGGGTGCACCAACCCCATCAGGACCACCAACGCATACTCGCGCGCGCAATGGCTGGCGCGATCGTCGATCATCACCTCCTGCCGGGCAAAACCGTCGCGTTCGACCAGACGGAAGATCTTGTGCACGCGCCGCCATGCCGAAGGCGCCGAATCACGCGCCTGGTGGTAGTCCCAGCGCATGACGAGACCCGCATAGCGCAGCGCACGGGTGGCGATCTCGGCAACGTGCGGCTTCAATTCGAGGCTCGCACCATTCCGATAAGCCTGCTTCAACATATCCAGCCACGCCTCGGCCAGCAGCGACCAGAACATCCACGATTCGCGCCACAGAGCCTGGCGCGCCAGGCGAAAGGTCGCCTGGTTGCGCACATACTGCTCCACGATGCGTTGCTGCAGGGGAAGCCCGAACGCTTCAAGTTTCTGCAACACCTTCATGCGCGCCAGCGTCGCGGTGCCACGCTCCGCGTTGAAGCGTTCCAGCCCCTCGACCAGCGCATGGTGCGTGTCATAGTCCGAGTCCAGCGCCAGTCGCCTCAGCCATCGTTCGGCAGTTTTCTCCGAAGCGAACGGCGAGCCGCTACTGGCTTTTCTGCGCTTGGCGATGGTGGTCAGCATTCCGAAGAATTCGTTCATGGTGCACTACCGTGATTGGACATATCGAGCCGTGCAGCATTCGTGCCAACGGCACCTGTCGTAGCCATACCTGCAAGATCATGGTTTTGTTGGCTTTCTTCAGCGAGCTGTGGCGACTGCCCGATAGCGGGCACGAAAAATCGACATACACCGTCGACGCCCCGACACGCCAGCGGCGGTGCTTCGCGTCTGCACCCAGGACCCGCTACAATTCACGCCGCAAGGCCGCGGCCGGAGCTAAGCCCGGCCGTCCGACAATGACGCAAGTCTTGGCAAGCGTGGCCGAGTGGTTTAAGGCACTGGTCTTCGCCGCACCGCGCAGCGGTCGGCTAGTGCAGGCTAACTTGCGTAGCAAGTTAAGCCGCGAAGCGGCGGCCGGAACTAAAACCGGCTGGCTGCATAGTGCAGGTTCTTGGAAGCGTGGCAGAGTGGTCGATTGCACCGGTCTT
>JANJWS010000083.1 GCA_024709425.1 Thiobacillus sp. | reverse complement strand
GAAGACGATTCGAGTCGTGCGGAAGGATGCCACGGCTCCACAGGCTGCCCTCGTAGCTGGAATAGCGGCCGCGCTCGGCGGCGAGCGCGCCGACCTACCAGAACAACTACGTCAAATCCAAACAGTCGGGAGAATTCACCGTCGCCAACAACTACCAGGGCGCCGACCAGCCGAAGCACGGCCTGTGGGACGAGGTGATGGTCGCCGACATCAAGTACTTTGATGGCAGCCTGGCCAAGATCGACCGCATCCCGGCCGACATCCGCACCCTCTACGCCACCGCGTTCGAGATGGAAACCAGCTGGCTGGTGGAATGTGCGTCGCGCCGCCAGAAGTGGATCGACCAGGCGCAGAGCCTCAACATCTACATGGCCGGCGCCTCCGGCAAGAAGCTCGACGAGACCTACAAGCTCGCTTGGGTGCGCGGCCTGAAGACCACGTATTACCTGCGCACGCTCGGCGCCACCAGCGCGGAAAAGTCGACCGGCAAGGGCGGCGAGTTGAATGCAGTCTCGGCGCACGTCGGCGGCGGCCTCAGCGCAATGGACGCGGCCGCGGCCAACCTGCCGGTGCCGGAGGTCGAAGGCAAGGTGTGCACCATGCGGCCGGGCGATCCGGGGTTTGAGGAATGCGAGGCCTGCCAGTAAGGAAAGCCCCTCGCCCCTCCGGGGAGAGGGGTGGGGGAGAGGGGAGTCTGTGCCAGTTGAAGCGTTCGCAATAAGCCAAGGTCCGTTGGCCGGGGGTAGCCCGGCAGCTAGTCACTTTCTTTTGCTTCGCCAAAAGAAAGTAACCAAAGAAAAGGCGACCCTGCTGCGCCACCCCTTCAGGGCGGGCCTCGACTGAACCGATCCGTCGGGGCGGCTGCGCAACTCGCCCTGCGGGCTCAGACAGTGCTCGCCGAATTCCCCCGCCGGCTCGATCCAGTCGAGGTGGCGCAGAAGGGGACAAAACCTGCCGCTCCCGCTTGCGGGAGAGGGCAAACGCAGAATCCCCTCTCCCTTGAGGGAGAGGGGTAGGGGAGAGGGTGTCCCCCCCTTCGCCAGATGAACAAGAGTAGTGTGGGCCCAGCCCACTTTGGTGTAACCAAAGGAGAAAACAACGATGCTGAACTTTGAAGAAGACTTCACCCCCGCCCCGCCGCTCGCACCGCGCACCCCCGAGCCGGCCTGTGCGCCGGCCGCCGCCGCGCCCGCCGCGACGACCCGCGTGCGCGCCGCCGACAAGCGCGTCATCAACGGCGCCACCGACGTCAACCAACTCGTCCCCTTCAAGTACAAGTGGGCGTGGGAGAAATACCTCGCCGGCTGCGCCAACCACTGGATGCCGCAGGAGGTGAACATGAGCCGCGACATCGCGCAGTGGAAGGACCCCACCGCGCTCACCGAAGACGAGCGCCGCATCGTCAAGCGCAACCTCGGCTTCTTCGTGACGGCTGACTCCCTGGCGGCCAACAACATCGTGCTCGGCACCTACCGCCACATCACCGCGCCCGAGTGCAGGCAATACCTCTTGCGCCAGGCCTTCGAAGAGGCCATCCACACCCACGCCTACCAGTACATCGTCGAAAGCCTGGGTCTAGACGAAGGCGAGATCTTCAACGCCTATCACGAGATTGAGAGCATCCGCGACAAGGACGATTTCCTCATCCCCTTCATCGACACGCTCACCAACCCCGAATTCAAGACCGGCACCCCCGAGGCCGACCAGGCCCTGCTCAAGTCGCTGATCGTCTTCGCCTGCATCATGGAAGGAATCTTCTTCTACGTCGGGTTCGTGCAGATCCTCGCGCTGGGCCGCCAGAACAAGATGACCGGCGCCGCCGAGCAGTACCAGTACATCCTGCGCGACGAGTCCATGCACTGCAACTTCGGCATCGACCTCATCAACACCATCAAGCTGGAAAACCCCCACCTGTGGACCAGCGAGTTCAAGGCCGAGATCCGCACCCTCATCCAGAAGGGCGTCGAGCTCGAATTCCGCTACGCCGAAGACACCATGCCGCGCGGCGTGCTGGGCCTCAACTCCGCCCAGTTCAAGGAATACCTGCGCTTCATCGCCAACCGCCGCTGCCAGCAGATCGGTCTCGACGAACTCTTCCCCGGCGTCACCAACCCCTTCCCCTGGATGGCCGAGATGATCGACCTGAAGAAGGAAAAGAACTTCTTCGAGACGCGCGTCACGGAGTATCAGACGGGCGGGGCGTTGAGTTGGGATTGAGCGCCCAAGCCCTCGAGATTTTGCGTTAGCATTAGCCATGCCAACCGTTCTGCGCCTGGAAGGCTTGCGGTTCCACTTCTACTCCGATGAGGGAACCGAACCCGCCGCACATCCATGTCGACACCGGCGACGGTGAATGCAAATTCTGGCTGGACCCCATCAGCCTGGCCAGAAGCCGTGGCGTGGCACCTGCGCAGGTGCGCAAGATCGAACGATTGGTGTATGAACATCGGGCAAGACTCTTGGAGAAATATCATGAGCACCACGGCGATGGAAACTGAAGCACTCGCCTCCCGCGTCTGGGTGGAGGGGCGATCGGTGTTCATCGAACTAACCGATGGCCGGCAAATTGGGTTTCCCGCCGACCGCTTCAAAATCCTCAGCCAGGCGAGCGACGAACAACTGCAAAAAGTGACGCTGCGCCTCGACGGCTACGCCCTGCGCTGGGAGGAGCTCGACGAGGACATCACGGTTCGAGGCATCGTCGAAGGCCGGTTCCAGCTTGCGCTACCGAGGGCGGCGGCATGAGCCTGCAGGCCACCAACCCCTTCCCCTGGATGGCCGAGATGATCGACCTGAAGAAGGAGAGGAACTTCTTCGAGATGCGCGTTACGGAGTACCAGACGGGCGGGGCGTTGAGCTGGGATTGAAATGGCCAAGCTCAGCGAAGCTGATCGAGCAGATCCTGCTGGGGCGCAGCGATGCCAATATCGGCTTCGACGACCTGTGCAATGTCCTGATCGGCCTGGGATTTTCGCAGCGTACCCGGGGCAGCCACCATATTTTCAGCCATCGTGACGTTCTGGAATTGATCAACCTCCAGCGCGACGGCGGCAAGGCCAAGCCCTAGCTTTCGTAGTCTGCGCAGCTCATCCAGGCAGGCCGTTTTGGTCGCGGCCACTCGACGAGATGGTCGCGGACGCCAAGGGTTTCGCCCACGGAGAAGTCCGTTACCCGGCAGCCGTGCTGGAGCATGAGGACATCGGCACCCCTTGCCGTGACATCGGCAATGATCCACCAGGTCGCCAACAGGGCGTCCGCCAGCAGTACATCTCCGGCTTGTAGCAAGGGAATCAGCTCGCGCAGCATGGTTTGCTCGCCGCTAACTTGGCGCCATGAGGGGCTGTCCCGGATTCGCGGATTTGACGAGCCCTGGTCTCGCGATGCTCCGATTCTGTTGTTCGCGGGACGCGCCGGGTTACACTGTCGGCACTGCGGCCTTCTGGCCAATCGGGGGAACAACCGACCATGTCCCAGCGGCATCCCATCATTGCTGTGACCGGCTCGTCCGGTGCGGGCCTGTCCACGATACGCCATGCGTTCGAGTTCATCTTCGAGCGCCTCGACATCAAGCCTGCGATCGTTCACGGCGACGGTTTCCGGCGCTATACCGACCGGCAGTTCGCCGCCTTGCTGGAGGAAGCGCGGGGCAGCGGTCGCAACATTTCCTGGTTCGGCCCCGAGTGCAATCATTTCCAGGAACTGGAACTGTTTTTCAGGAGCTATGGGGAATGCGGCAGCGGGGTGTATCGCCAGTATGCGCACACGGCCGAGCACGGCAAGGCATTGGGCCTGCAGGCCGGCGAGTTCACCCCCTGGGCACCCTTGCCACCGGGCAGCGATCTCTTGTTCTACGAGGGGCCGCATGGCGGCCTGATGGCGAACACCTGGACGCGCCGCAAGGTCGACTCGCGCCATTTTCCGCCTGAAATAGACCGTCGCGTGGGGCGCCAGGGCATCGATGTGGCCCAGCATGTGGACCTGTTGATCGGCGTGGTGCCGGCCATCAACCTGGAGTGGATCCAGAAGATCCACCGCGACTGCGCCAAGGGCACATGCACGCCGGAAGAGTCGGTGGAAACGATTCTGCGCCGCATGGACGACTACATCCATTACATCGTTCCCCAATTCGGCCTGACCGATATCAATATCCAGCGCATGCCGCTGGTGGATACCTCCGACCCGTTCATTGCGCGCGACGTGCCGTTGGCCGACGAGTCGCTGTGCGTCATCCATTTCCGCGACCGCGCGCGCCATGATTTTCCCGATCTGCTCAGACGCATTCCCGACGCCTACATGTCGCGTCCGAGCACGATGGTGATTCCCAGCAGGAACCTGCGCCTGGCCCTGGGCGTGATCTGTAGTCCGATTCTGGCGAGGTTCATGGAGGCGCGCAGCACTGCGACGGCGTGAGAAGTCACCCAGGCGTTCACCGACTGACCATGAAATCCTGGCTTTTCCCGCTCGCCATGCTGTTGGCCTGCCCCGCCGCTGCCGGGGTCTACAAGTGGACTGACGCGCAGGGGCGTGTCCACTACAGCGACGCGCCGCCGCAGGCGGCGAAGACGACGCAGCTCAGGTTGCAGACCTATGCAGGCCCGGCACAGGTGGGCCGCGTGGCGGGGGCGGACGGCGGCGTAACGCTCTACACGACCGAGTGGTGCGGCGTGTGCAAGCGCGCCAAGGCGTTCATGCAGCAGAATGGGGTGCCGTTCCGCGAGTGGGATGTGGAAAAGACGGAATACGGCGCGATCAAGTTCCGGCAGCTGGGTGGCACGGGGGTGCCGCTGATCACCGTGGGCACTGAGAAGATGATGGGGTTCGATGCGGCGGGCTTCATGGAAATGTGGAAGCGTTCGAAGCAATAAGAAAACGCTCGACGGTCGTTTTTGGGAAAGCACTTGTATTCCGGCATCGCGAGGCCCGCAGGGCCGTGGCGATCCAGAGTTCATTGTTTTCGCGAACATTCTTTATGTTTTTGGACACGCTCGCAGATCCCATGCTCGCGGCGCAACCCTGGTGGGTTCAAGATCGCCTCGAATGACCCGTTAAGTAGCGAGGGATTCGACCCGAAAACCGCGGCTGGGCGCGCCTGATGGTGTGTCGGCTTGCGAGGCCGACACGAAGCAACGAGAGCGTGGCTGTTGCCGCTTTAGCGGCTTTGCAGCCACCGCCTGCTCCTTGCGGGCGCACCGCAGACCGGCAAATGCGTATCGCAGTGCAGGGGTGCCTCGGGAGAGGCATTGCAACGTGGAATGCAGGCGCACCGGATCCGGGTCGATTACATGTGATGCATGTTGTCCGTTCAATCGCGTTTTAACGAGGTGTCTGATGGCTGACGGTTTGAGTGGCGGTGAATTGGTCGAGGTAAGCTTGAAGGCCTTGCGGTTGCGCCCGGGGCTTTTCCTGAAGATTCAGAGAATGCAAGAGGGGGCGCCTGTGCATGAGGTGCAATTCATCGCGGCCATCGAAGGTAAAGGGGTGATGTTGACGCCCAGCGGCACGGGTAGCCTCAAGACGGAGATCGTCATTGGCGAGGAGTATTTGATTCAGGGCTTCACGGGCCAGAGCGATTTCTCGTTCACCGCGCCGGCCTTGAATGTCTTCAAGGCACCCTTTGCGCATGCCCTCTTCGCTTACCCGGCTACGGCACGAGAAAAGAAGGTGCGCAAATCGATGCGCATGAAAACCGCTCTGCCCGCAACAATCTCGCCGCGCGGCCAGAATGCTCCACTCGATGTCTCGATCATCGATCTGAGCGTCAGTGGCGCCATGATCCTGTCGCCGCGCTCCCCGGGCGTCATCGGCAGTTTTTTCGACCTGGCGTTTCCAATCCAGATCGAGGATTCGCGGTCGGAGCTCAATATTGTGGCAAAGCTTTGCCACAATACACCTACCGACACCGAGGAGCGCAAGATCGGCTTGTCGTTCGAGAATCTGTCCCAGGAACAGACACTGCTTTTGAATTACGTCGTCAGCAAGCTCGCTGGCGAGAACTCGTTCATCATCGAGGCATAGGGAAAAACCGGACCCACCACGGCCACCGTTTCGGCAAACGCCTGAAGGCAGTGAACCAGGCGCCTGGCCCCCCTGGCTTTATTGGCGAGCGGGTGGCCATGCCTCAAGAGGACTTGCCCGGTCGGCTCAGGGCAAGCCCTTGCGAGAACGGTTCAGGAAGCACTGATTTATTCCGTCATCGCGAGGCCCGCAGGGCCGTGGTGATCCAGATGTCGTCGATTTCACGAACATTCTGGATTGCTTCGTTACGTTCGCAATGAGATTTCGATTTGATCAGTATGCCGCCTATGGCCGCGAAGCCCAGCAGTCCGGCGATCCAGTAGCCGAGCATCGAGCCCGTCACACCGACTACGATGTTGGCGATCCAGCCCATCTGGGCATCGGTCTTCATGACGATACTCGCCAGCCAGCCGACGATTCCGCCAATGATCAACGAGATGATCCAGCTCATGTGGTTGCTCCCTTGATGATCGAAACGTCGAGTGCGCCCGCCTTGGACGGGATTCAACGCATGGCCTTGCCGGCCATCCGCATGATGTCGTCGAGTGGATTGCCGTCGCCGTTCAGGTCGAGCATCGAGGCGAGTCCCGAAGCCCCACTACCAGAAGTGTCGGCACCACGGCCGCCGAGCAGCCCACCCAGCAGACCACCCAATCCACCGCTCATCGAGGAGGGTTGTGTGGCCGCGTCGGCAGCCTTGCTGCTTGGCCATGTAGCCGGTGACCAGACTCGGCAGCATCTTCTTGAGCAGGGGGGGGACAAGCCCCGACTGCGACGCAGCATTCTGCGCGACCGCGCGGCTGACGTCCTTGGAGCCGAAGATCTGACCGAGCACGTTGTTGCCCTGGGTCACGTCGGTCGGCTGCGGCGCCAGCACGTTGTCGAGCAGGCCGCCGCCGCCAAGTCGTCCAAGCAGGCCACCGAGCCCTTCGAGGCCCGTGGTCTGCGTCTGTGCCTGTTTTTTGAAACCACCGAGGATTGCAGGGATGAGCGCCTCTGCCCCGTTTGCTGCCTGTGCCTCGCTCAGTCCCAGTTCGTGTGCCATGGACTGGAGTCCGCCCATCTGGGCGAGGATGTCGGTGATCTGTATGTGTTGTCGAGTTCGAGCACGACGGCTTTGAGTTCATCGAGCGCGCGCCGAATCTTGCCGACTTCCTCGATTCGCTCGCCACGGTCACGGATGCGCGATTGGACGAGATCCGGGGCCATACTCGCTATGCGGACGGCAAGACGCCGACGCAATGGCTGTGCCTGCAGTACCTGCATGACGACGAGAGCTGAGCGCCTGAGGTGCCTTCGTGCACGAACGCGCGGGAATCTTGTGCCTCGACCTGGTTCGTGTCGTTGGTGGCAACACCCGTACGCGCTTCTCTCCGCTTTGCGCAGGCGGACGTGACGATTGGACCGGAGGTGCGTTGAATGCCTCATGGCCCTTGCTGCTCCTTGAGCGGTGTCCAGGTGCGCGAGTAGAAGCCGGTTGCCAGGTCATAGTCGAAGAAGTGACCCTCCTGCGGGGATCGGAATACGCCATAGCATTCCTTCTGGAACCCACGGCGGATGACGAGCTCGATGCAGTAGGCGTTCCGGCTGTCATCGAACCGCCATGCTCCCGTCGTCTCGCGGAAGCCTTCGCGTTCCAGCCTGCCATCCGCCTTCATGGTCCGCTTGACCGTGCCGGTCGGGCCCCTTACCTGGTGGACTCCAGGGATCAATGCCCTGAGCTCACCCATGTTCACGCGCTGCAGGCCGGTCGATTCGGCCTCCTTGAGGTTCGCCGGGGCTTTGGCAGTTTCGCTTGTCTGCGCCAAGGCAGCCGTCACGGCGAAGGTGGCGATGGACAGGATGGCGAAGCGACAGGTCATGAGGAGGCTCCTTGGTGGCAGATGAGAGAGGACACCCTGACACCAGCGCAAGTGGTCTTCCTGTATAGATCATCCCGCGCAAGAATGCGCAGGACGCGGGATCGAGCTGGCGCGTTCCGCGTGTGAATCGGGGTCGGTTTCACGATTGATGCATCGGGGCCCACCTTCCGTTCATGTCCTGCGACTTGCAGGATGTCGAATGCCTGCCGAATCGTTGATCGAGGCGGGCCCGTCCGTTGTCCGATCGGCGGCACACGGTGACCATGGACCGCGGGTTTTCGCTACGGCGGGGGGGCTGGGTAACGGGGCGCAGGTTCGATATGCCGGGCTCCCGAGGCCTTGTGACGCACGACGCGAGCACTGGAGATGGTCATGTCTTGCCGGCCCGGAACCACAGGGCGTAGAGCGCGGGTACGTATAGCAGGGTGATCAGGGTGCCGACGGCGATGCCGCCGATCAGCACGTACGCGAGGGGCCCCCAGAAGCTGTCGAAGGTGAGCGGGACGAAGGCGAAGATCGCGGCGAGGGCGGTCAGAAGGACCGGGCGCGCACGCCGGACAGCGGCCTCCACGATGGCCTCGGTGGTGGGTGTTCCGGCCTGCAGGTTGTCGGCGACCTGCTGGGTGAGAATGAGGGTGTTGCGCATGAGGATGCCGGCCAGGCCAATCAGGCCGAGCAGGGCGACGAAACCGAATGGCTGGCGGAACAGCAGGAGGGCGGCGACGGCGCCGATGACGCCGAGCGGGGCGGTGGCGACGACCATGGCAGTACCTGAGAACGAGCGCATCTGCAGCATGATGAAGATGAGCGTGAGTGCGAGCATGACCGGCATCAGGCGGTTGATCGAGGCGTCGGCCTTGGAGGACTGCTCGACCGAGCCGCCGATGTCGATCCGGTAGTTCTCCGGCAAGGCGGCGCGGAGCGAGGCGAGGTTGGCCCAGACCGCCGCCGAGACGTCGTTGGGCTGGGCACCCTGGAGGTCGGCATGCACGGCCACGTAGGGCCCGCGGTTGTACAGGCGGACGACCGGATCCTCGAAGCGGACTTCAAGCGTGCCGAGCTGTGCGAGCGGAACCTTGCGGCCGTCGAGCGTGCGCAGTTCGATCGTCTCGGGGCGGCCGGCATCGATGGCGCCGCCGCGCGCGTGCACCTCGACGCTGCGAAGATCCTGGCGCACCGTGGTTACCGCGGTGCCATCGAGCTGGAACTGCAGCTGGCGCGCGACCTCGGTCGGGGTGAGGCCGAGCAGTCGCAGGCGCTCCGGATCGGTGGCGAGATGCAGCACCGGCACGCGCTCGTCCCATTCCAGATGTGGATCACGGACATGGGGATGGGTAGCCATGACGGCGCGCACCTCGTGGCCGATGCGGCGCAGTTCGAGCGGATCCGGCCCGATGATGCGGAAGCTTACCGGCCAGATCACCGGTGGGCCGTAGAAGAGGCGCGCGACGCGAATGCGTGCCTCGGGGAAGGCGCCGTCGGCGATATGCTTTTCCAGCGCAGCCATCACGCGGTCGCGCGCGGCGACGTCCTGCGTGACCGCGATGAGCTTGGCGAACGCGGGATCGGGCTGCTCGGGGTTGGCCGAAATGAAGAAGCGTGGCGCACCGGCACCGACGTAGGCTGACAGGGTCCGGACTTCGGGCATTCTGGCGAGAATCGCTTCGAGCTTGCGCGTGGTGGCATCGGTGGCACCGATTGCGCTGCCCTGCGGGAGGTACACGCTCACCAGCACTTCGGTGCGGTCTGAACCGGGGAAGAACTGTTTTTCGACGGGCCCCGCCATGCCGGCAATCGCGAGCACCAGCAGGGCAAGCGTGGCAGCCACCACCGTCTTGCGTTGCCTGACGCACCAGACGATCAGCGCGCGCAGACGCCGATAGGCGGGGGTCTGGTAGAGGTGCTGGCCGGCATGCGCGCCGGCCCTGTAATCGGGCAGCAGTTTCACGCCCAGGTAGGGTGTGAAGGTGACCGCGACCAGCCACGACACCAACAGCGCGATGCCCAGCACCCAGAAGATGTTGCCGGCGTATTCGCCGACGCCCGACTGGGCAAAACCGATCGGCACGAAGCCGGCCACCGTCACCAGGGTGCCGAACAGCATCGGCGCGGCGGTGACGCTCCACGCGTGCGCCGCGGCGCGCACACGGTCCCAGCCTTCCTCCATTTTCACGATCATCATTTCGATCGCGATGATGGCGTCGTCGACCAGGAGGCCGAGCGCGATGATGAGTGCACCGAGCGTGATGCGATCGAGGTTGATGCCGCGCAGCATCATCACGAGGAAGGTGAGACCGAGCGTGACCGGGATCGCGATGCCGACGACGAGGCCGGCACGCATGCCGATGGCGAGCACGCTGATGCTGATGACGACCGCTACCGCGACGAGGAACTTGATCTGGAACAGGTCGACCGCGGCAGTGACCGCTTCGGCCTGATTGGTGAGTGGCGTGAGCGCGACGCCAAGGGGCAGGCGCGTGCGCTCCACGTCGAAGAAGGCAGCCAGGCGTTCGCCGAGCCGCAGGCCATTTTCGCCGCGGCGCATGACCACACCAAGCAGAATCGCGTCCTCGCCGTGCGCCCGAACCAGATAGCTGGGCGGCGATTCGTAGCCACGGCGGACGGTGGCGATGTCGGACAGGCGCAGCAGGTGGTTGCCGATACGGAGCGGTACGGTCGCCAGCGTCTCGGGGTCGGCAAGGTCGGCGTCCAGCCGGAGGTAGACGCGCGGGCCTTCCGTCTCCATGCGCCCGGCGGGGGTCAGCCGGTTGTGTGCGTCGATGGCGTCGAAGATGGCTTGTGGCGACAAATTGAGGTTGTGCAGCTTCGCCATGTCGAAGTCGACAAACACGCGCTCGCTGCGCTCGCCCAGCAGCAGGGCCTTGTGCACGCCCTCGACCTGCTGCAGGCGGTTGCGCACCGATTCCGCCTCGCGCACGAGGTCGCGCATCGGCATGCCGGGAGCGGTGAGTGCGATCAGGCTGAAGTAGACGTCGGAGAAGTCGTCGTTCACGAGTGGCCCGATCACGCCAGGCGGCAGCCTCCCCGCTTCGTCCTGCATGCGCTTGCGTACCTCGTAGAACAGGTCGGGGATGATGCGGTTGGGTGCGTAGTCGTGGAACTCGACCTGCAGGTCGGCGCGACCCGGGCGCACCACGGTTTCGATGCGATACAGGTAGTCGATCTCCTGGATGCGTTTTTCCAGGCGATCCACGACTTGCTGCTGCAGGGTTTCCGGCGTGGCGCCGGGCCACATCACCGACACTGCGACGATCCGGACGGTGAAGGCAGGATCTTCGGCACGGCCCAGCGAAAGAAAGGCGTAGATGCCGGCGATCACCGACAGCAACAGGAAGAACAACGTTGCCGAGCGCTCTCGGACGGCAAGCGCCGACAGGTTGGGAAAGCTCATCGGCGGCGCTCCCGTACCGCCATGCCAGGCTTCAGCAGATGCGTACCGAGGGCGATGATGCGGCTCCCGGGCGAGAGTTTGGCGCGGATGCGCGCGGTTTCGGCATTGAGCGCGACTACATCTACCGCCACCGGTTGCACGGCACCATCGACGATACGCCACACACGCGGGCCTTCGCCGCGCTCGTCCAGTGCGGCAAGCGGGACTTCCAGCGTGGTGTCGTCGGCGGCTGGCACGCTGAATTGCACGCGCACCACGCTGCCGAGCGCCAGCGCGTCGGTTTTGGCTGCGGCGTCGGCGCGATAGCGGCTGCGCCAGGTGCGGCTTTCAGGGTCGGCCGCCCCGGCGGTTTCTTGCAGGGTCAGGGGAAGCGTGCCTCCGTTCGACAGCCGGGCCTCGCCGGTCGGCGGCGGAGTCATGTTGTCTGGAAAGAACACCTCGACTTCGCGCGCGCCGTCGTGCGCGATGAGTGCGACCGCCTGTCCGGCTGCGACGACCTGCCCAGGCTCACCGGTGACGCTTACCACCACACCAGCGCTCTCGGCGTTGAGTGTCGCGTAACCACGGGCGTGGCGTGCCTGCTGCAACAGCGCCTGCGCGGCGTCCAGGCGCGCCCGGGTTTCGCGTACCACGAGTTCGGCACGATCGAGCGCCTGCTGGCTGACGAAAGACTGGGCCTGCAAGGTCTGATTGCGCGTGGCATCGGCCTCGGCGAGCCGCAGTGCGGACAACGCTGCGGCGCGTTCGGCTTCGGCGGCCTGCACGGCCTGTTCGAGATCGCGCGGATCGAGGCGGAACAGTGCTGCACCGCGCGCAACGCGCTCGCCCGCATCGACGTGGCGTGAGGCGATGCGTCCGCCAACCTGGAAGGCGATCGGCGTCTCGTGCCGCGCGCGTACCGTGCCCGACAGTTCGAGGCCGGCGTGGCCATCCGCCCGCACGGTCACCGTCAGCACCCAAGGCGGCGCAGGTGGAGCGGCTGGCGGCATTTCGCCGGTGCAGGCGCAGAGCAGGAGCAGTGCGACTGCCGCGGCGGGGAGGTTTTTTGGCATAAGGCGTCTCGTCCGGATGCGAGTTTGTTATATTGAACGCGTCCATAATCTTAGCCTGTAAGGTCAGTAATTATGAGCCCCGTCAATCCAGTGGGTCGTCCCATCGATCGCGGCAAGGACCGGGCGATTCTCGCCGCGGCACGTGAGCTGCTGTTCGGCGAGGGCCCGCAGGCCGTCACGATGGAGGCCGTGGCCGCGCGTGCCGGCGTTGCCAAGGCGACCGTCTATGCCCGCCACGTCAACCGCGAGGCGCTGATCCATGCCGTGGTCGTCGAGCAAAGTGCGCAGTTTAGCGTGCATCTTGTCAACGAGCCGGCGGACTTCGCGGGCCTGCGTGCTACGCTGGTCCGGTTTTGCGAGCAACTGCTCGGCTTTCTTACATCGGACGAGCGTCTGATGGTGATGCGCACGCTCGGTGCAACTACCGGGTTGCCCGACAGCGTGTTTCACAAGATCTATCGTGCGGGGCCGCAAGCAACACAGGATGGGCTGGCGCGCTGGTTCGAGTCCGTGGCGGCTTCCGGAATCATGCGTTGCCCGGAGCCGGTGCGCAGCGCCGAGCTGCTGCTGGGAATGCTGATCGGCCTGGAACAGGTGCGCAGCATCTATCGTGTGGCGTGCGTGCATACCGAGCCGACGGTGCGGCGTGCGCATGTCGACTTCGTCGTCGACACCTTCCTGCGCGCCCACGCCGCCCGGGATGAAGACGTGGACGAATCCTGAAATCTGCGGCAGGCATGGTTTCCACACCGGTTCGTTGGTGTGCGTGCCGCGTTGGACGGCGCGATTGTGAATTCGCCGCAACGATCACGGGAACGCCCGGCCCCGGAACCGCTCCAACTCGCGTCCGTCAGGGGGGCGCGGCACGCCCGCGGGACAGGCACCCGGCAGACCGGCCGATTCATGCATTGCGGCGCGTCGGCGCGGACGTCCTTCCCGAGCGTTTGGGTGGCGCCTGTCAAAACGATCAGATACCGATGAATACACCGCTACCGATTTCTCCGCTGCTCGTCTTCGTCTGCTTCGGGCTGGCGGGTTGCACCGCGCTTGGCCCCGAACACGCACCGCCTGTGCGCGACGTGCCCGCGGCCTGGTCCAGGATCGAAACGTCCGCGCAGCCGGTCGCCGCTACCGAGATGACAGGCGATCTCAGCGCCTGGTGGAACGCGCTGGATGACCCTCTGTTGTCTGCGCTCATCGTGGAAGCGGGCCAGGCGAGCCTCGATGTTCGGAGTGCACAGGCGAGAGTGCGTGAAGCCCGTGCACGCCGCACTGTTGCGGGGGCCGGATATTACCCCGATGCGACGGCCACGGGGCGTGCGCGCCGCACGCGGTCCAGCGAGGAAACCGGCAGCGGCGGTACGCACGACTTCTTCAGTACGGGTTTCGATGCCAGTTGGGAGCTCGATGTGTTCGGCGGCGTGCTCCGTGGTGTCGAGGCGGCCGAAGCCGATCTTGCATCGACCGAGGCGAGCCTGGACGCCGCGCACGTGTCGTTGGCGTCCGAAGTCGCGCTGAACTATATCGAGGCATGCGCGCTGCAGATGCGCCTGGGCATCGCCCGGGCCAGCCTTGCCACACAGACGGAGACGCTGCAGCTGACCGATTGGCGGGCCCAGGCGGGGCTGGTGAGTACGCAGGACGTCGAGCAGGCGCGCAGCAACCTCGAACAGACCCGTGCGCAGATTCCGGTACTGGAAGCCAGTCTTGCCTCGGCCGGGCACACGCTCGATTTCCTGCTCGGCAAGGTGCCGGGGACGCTGCGGGAGCGTCTCGAAGCCACGGGTGGCCTGCCCGCCGTGCCGGCGCGGATCGCGGTCGGTATTCCCGCCGAAGCCTTGCGGCAACGGCCCGACGTGCGTGCGGCCGAGCGCAGGCTGGCGGCCGAGACCGCCCGTGTAGGGGTGGCGGAGGCGGCGCGTTACCCGTCCTTCAGCCTCTCCGGGTCGATCGGGCTCGAGGCGCTCAAGTTCAGTGCCCTGGGTAACGGGGGAGCCGTCGCCTCGTCGCTGCTCGCCGGTGTCACAGGGCCGGTGTTCGATGGTGGCCGACGCCGTGCACAGGTGGCGGTCCAGGAGGCGGTGCGCGAACAGGCTCAGGTGGCCTACGAGGAGGCGGTGCTCACCGCACTGCAGGACGTGGAGAACGCGCTGGTTGAGCTTGCCCGCAACCGCGAGCGCGTCGATGCGTTGGTGATCGCTGCCGGGGCCGCTCGCAATGCGGCCGATCTCGCGCAGCAGCGTTACAGCGCCGGCCTGATCGATTTCCAGTCGGTGCTCGATACCCAGCGCGGTGTGCTGAGCATCGAGGACAGCCTCGCCAGCAGCCGTGCGGACGGCGTGCGGGCACTCATTCGTTTGTATAAGGCACTGGGGGGCGGCTGGTCGCCCGAGACCACAACCCCGCCGGCCGGCAAGGACACTCCATGAATGACTCCGTGACTTCGCAATCTCGACAGGGGGCTGCCCTGAAGCAACTGCTCCAGAAGCGGCGTAGCGGGGGCGGCTGGGGCCGTCTGCTTTGGTTGGGGGGCGCGCTTGTCGTGATCGGCCTGGCGGGATGGCTGTTTCTGCGCGAGGGCGAGCATGCCGGCGCGCCACACTATGTCACCGTGCCGGCGACGATCGATACCCTGGTGGTCAAGGTCTCGGCGACAGGAAATTTGCAGCCGACCAACACCGTCGAGGTTGGCAGCGAACTGTCCGGCATCGTCGACAAGGTCTTCGTCGATGAGAACGATGCGGTGAAGAAGGGGCAGGTGCTGGCGCGACTCGACCTGTCCAAGCTGCACGATGCCGTGGCCAGGTCACGCGCCGCGCTCACCGTCGCCGAAGCCCAGGTGCAGCAGGCCCAGGCGACGGTGGCGGAAGCACATGCCGCGCTGGCGCGCTACCGCCAGGTGGCGCAGCTCTCCGGTGGCAAGGTGCCTTCCGTGGCCGAGATGACGACGGCCGAAGCCAACGTGAAGCGGGCTGCGGCGAGCGAGGCCAGTGCGCGGGCGAGCGTGGCCCAGGCACGCGCCGCGCTGCAGTCGGATGAGACCAATCTCGACAAGGCCAGCATCCGTTCGCCGATCAACGGTGTCGTGCTGTCGCGTGAAGTGGATCCCGGCCAGACGGTCGCGGCTTCTTTCCAGGCGCCTGTGCTGTTCAAGTTGGCGGAGGACCTGACGAAGATGGAGTTGCAGGTCAAGGTCGATGAGGCCGACGTCAGCCAGGTCAAGGTCGGACAGGGTGCGACGTTCACGGTCGATGCCTGGCCCGGCCGCGTATACCGCGCGGTGATCACCCGCGTCGGTTATGGCGCCCAGGAGTCCGACGGCGTGATTTCTTATCGCACCATACTCAAGGTGGACAACGGGGACCTGAGTTTGCGCCCGGGCATGACGGGGACGGCCGAGATCACCACGCTCACGCAGCAGGGCGCGCTTCTGGTGCCGAACGCAGCCCTGCGTTTCAGCCCCGTGGCGGAGGCGCCTGCCGTGAAAAAATCAGGAAGCAGTCTGGTTGGCGCCTTGATGCCACGACCGCGGCGCGAACCGGCAAAGGCAAGGCCGCCGGCGGAGCGCGACGTGCAGCGCGTATGGGTGCTGCAGAACGACCAGCCCGTTGCGCTCGATGTCGAGGTGGGCGCCACCAACGGGCGTATGACAGCGATCACGGGCGGCACCCTCAAGGCCGGCACCGGCGTGATCACCGAGGCCCTGGGCACGCCCCAATGAGCCACGCTGCGCTGATCCGGCTGGCGGGGATCACCAAGACCTACGGCAGCGGCCCGGTGGCTTTCCAGGCGCTGCGCGGCATCGATCTCGTCATCGAGGCAGGAGATTTCCTCGCCATCATGGGGCCGAGCGGTTCCGGCAAGTCGACCGTCATGAATATCCTCGGCTGCCTGGATACCCCCACGGACGGCAGTTATGAATTCGATGGCGTGCAGGTGGAACGTTTGTCACGCAACGAACGCGCACTGCTGCGGCGGCATTATCTCGGCTTCGTGTTCCAGGGCTTCAATCTGCTGGCGCGCACCACCGCGCTGGAGAACGTCGAACTGCCGCTGATCTACCGTGGTGAGCCGCTGGCCAGACGGCACGCCACGGCGCGTGCGGCCCTGCGGCAGGTGGGGCTCGAAGGCTGGGAACATCACACCCCGGGTGAACTGTCCGGTGGCCAGCAGCAGCGCGTTGCCATTGCGCGCGCCATCGTCACCCGTCCGACGGTTTTGCTGGCCGACGAACCCACGGGGAACCTCGATACGCGCAACAGCGTGGAAATCATGGAGCTCATCCGCACGCTGAATCGCGAGCAGGGCATCACCGTGCTGATGGTGACGCACGAGCCCGACATGGCCGCCTATGCCCGGCGCGTGGTGCGTTTTGTCGATGGCCGGATCGAGAGTGACCGGCATCAGCCCGTACCTTCCACGACGCCCCCGCAGGCGGTGGCCGGCGGGGAGGTAGCGGTGGGCACACCGGACAGGAGCATCTGATGCTGTGGAATACGCTTCTGCTCGCGCTGCGCTCGATCCGGCGCAACCTCCTGCGCTCGTTCCTGACGACCCTCGGTATCGTGATCGGCGTGGCGGCCGTGATTACCATGGTTACCCTGGGTAACGGCGCGACCCGGTCGGTATCCGATCAGATCGCCAGCATGGGGAGCAATCTCCTGATGGTGATGCCCGGGCAGCGTTTCGGTCCTGGCTCCGAGGGCGCGCCGCCATTCAGGATGGCGGACGTCGAGGCGATTCGCGAGCAGATTGCGGCGGTCAGGCTCGTCGCACCCGTCGTCAGCAAGGCCGTAACCGCGGTCTATCAGGCCAACAACTGGTCGACCGTGGTCACCGGAAGCAGCAACGATTATTTCCAGGCGGCGAGTTGGGACCTTGCGGGCGGTCGTGTTTTCAGCGATGCCGAAGAGCGCGCGGGCAAGGCGGTTTGTGTGATTGGGGAGACGGTGCGTGACAGGCTGTTCGGCCGTCAGAACCCGGTGGGCAGCGAGATTCGCATCAAGCAATTTGCCTGCGAGGTGATCGGCCTCCTCAAGTCCAAGGGGCAGTCGGCCATGGGTTCCGATCAGGACGACATCGTCGTGATGCCGCTGCGCACCGTGCAGCGCCGCTTGTCCGGCAGCCAGGACATTTCTCGCCTGAGTGTCTCGGTAAAGGAAAGTGCCTCGGTCGATGTGGCCAAGCGGCAACTGGTGGAGCTGCTGCGTGAACGGCGCAACGTCGGTGAAAACGAGGACGACGATTTCCGGGTGATGGATACCCGGCAGATTGCCGAGACGCTCACCAGCACCACCCGCATCCTCACGATGCTGCTCGGCGCGGTGGCGGCGGTGAGCCTCCTGGTCGGGGGCATCGGAATCATGAACATCATGCTGGTGTCGGTCACCGAGCGGACGCGCGAGATCGGGATCCGGCTGGCCATCGGCGCACTGGAGCGTGAAGTGCTGTTGCAGTTCCTCATCGAGGCAGTCGTCCTGGCGAGCCTGGGAGGCCTGATCGGCATCACTGTCGCCACCGTGGCGTCGATCGGGCTGGCCGGGGTGATGCAGATTCCCTACCTGTTCGATCCCGGCATCAACCTGCTGTCCTTCCTGTTCTCTGCAGGGATTGGCGTCATTTTCGGTTTCTTTCCCGCACGGCGCGCCGCCCGGCTCGATCCCATCGACGCATTGCGTCACGAGTGAGGGGCTTTGTACCCAAGAAAACGCAGTTGACGGCTTCAAACCCTCGTGAACGCCGCATGAACGCTGAATGTTCTGCGTTCGATTGCCTTCACGGCTGGGTGAGACCGCTACACACCCGCTGGCACGCCTGCTCACGCGCCTGCCTTTGCACCCGCAAGGCGCAGGCCGTGGCGGTAAAGCCGCTCCAGCGGCGACAGTCACGCTCTCGTTGCTTCGCGCCAGACAAGCGATCCGACGCACCATTGGGCGCATCCAACTGCGGTTTCCTAGGTTGAAGCGTTTTTTTGACAGGCGGGATCACCCGGTATAAAGTGAGTAATTAGTTACTATCTAAATCGGACCGGGCATGCGCCTCGCGACCCTTGGAAAGCCGATCCTAATCTGTGTGTCGCTGCTTGGCGCACACGCCGCGCATGCAGACGCCCCCCTGGCTTTGCGCGCGATCATGAAGGATCTGGGGCACCACATGCAGGTGGTGACCGACGGTATTTCGCGCGAGGACTGGGAACTGGTGGAAAAACATGCCCGCTTGATCGCCGACCACCCGCAGCCGCCGTTTACCGAAAAGGCGCGCATCCTGGGCTTCGCCGGCAGCAACCTGGGTCGATTCAGGGCGTACGATACCGAAACCCATGACCGGGCAGTGGCTGTTGGCAAGGCGGCGCGCGCCGGGGATGCGCACGGCGCCATCGTCGCCTTCCAGAAGTTGCAGACGAGTTGCGACGATTGCCACAGCGCGTTCCGCAAACCGTTCGTAGAGTACTTCTACGGCCGCAACGGCATCGAACGGTAAACCATCGTCCTTCCATCATCGAGTCCAGATACAGGAGACCAGTCATGACCCCGGTTCGTCAGAGGCCCCGCATGGCGATGCGCATCGCTGCGGTGGTTGCCGTTGCCTTCGGCCTGCTTACTCTCAAGGAGGGTGGCACGATCCTCTTCGGCAGCGCGGCGGCACGCGCCGCCGCCGGTCACTATGTGCCCTTCGTGCTTTGGTTCAATTTTTTCGCCGGCTTCGCTTACGTCGCTGCCGGCATCGGGCTGTGGCTGGGGCGGCGCTGGGCGGCAGGTCTGGCAATCGCCATCGCGATGGCGACCGCCGTCACATTCGCCGCCTTCGGCGTGCACGTCCAGTCGGGCGGCGCCTTCGAACCGCGCACGGTCGTTGCCATGAGCCTGCGGACCTTGGTGTGGGTGGTGATTTCGATCATCGCCTGGCGCGGAGTGCTGCGCGCAGGTGCCGAGGTGCAGTGACATGTATCGGTTCATGTATCTCACCGCCCCGATGGCCGTATTGTTCGTGGCGTTCGGATCCGTTCAGGCCTTGGCGCAGCAGGCTGCGAGTATCGTCTTGCCGCCACAGGCCGGCCGCGGCATGCCTGCTTTCCAGTCGACTCACCCCGACTTTTCCGGCCATTGGACGCTCGACGTCGCCGCCAGCGACGACCCTCAGGAACGGCTCAAGGCCGCTGCGAGGTCGATGCGGCAGGATAGTGGTGGTGGGCGCGGCATGGGTGGAGGCAGCGGACGTCCGGGTGGACGTGGCGGCAAGGGCGGAGGGCAGGGCAGCCAGGGCGGGCCGGGTGGCATGGGCGCACGTGGCGGGATGACGTCCGCCGACATGGCCGCGCTTGCCAGCAAGCCGGAACGCCTCGACATCACGCACGATGAACCGTTGCTTGTCATCACCGACGAGCACGATCAGTCTCAGCGTTTGTACACCGATTTCCGCGGCGCCAGTGTCTCCGCCAGCAATCCGGCGCCGCAGCGCGTGGCCGTCGCCGGGTGGGAAGGTAGCGACCTCGTCGTCGAGATGCATGCCGGCGGGGGCGGCAGGCTGATCCGCAGCTACCACCTCGATCGCGAAGCCGGCCGGCTCATGGTCTCGACTACCGTCGATCATCCCGAAATGAATGCGGTTACCTATCGTCTCGTCTACGACCGGAAACGCCCTTCCACCGCGCTGACCACTCCGTGAATGAATCCGTATGAGGCGCCGTTGCAACCGTTCTTGACCCCCGCGACGTGCACTACGTGCGGCCCGTCAAGGCCTGATCCGTGTGGCGGAAAGGCATCTGGCAGGACAAAGAATGGCGTCGCAGTGTCACGCGGGTTTCCAAAAACGTCGCGCCGGGCCGTACAATGGCTGTGCAGCGCGGCGATCCTGGAAAGGACAGCTCGCCGGCGTTGCCGCACCATCGACTTCTCACAACCACCAGAATGAGGGACAAACATGAACAAGTCTGAACTGATCGACGTGGCCGCCGCCGAAGCGGACATCAGCAAGGCCGCTGCCGGCAGGGCGCTCGACGCCATCCTCGATGCGGTCGTCAAGGCCGTCTCCAAGGGCGATTCCGTTACCCTGGTCGGCTTCGGCACTTTCAAGGCATCGAAGCGCGCCGCCCGCACCGGGCGCAACCCGCAGACCGGCAAGGAGATCAAGATCGCCGCGACCACCGTGCCTCGCTTCACCGCAGGCGCTGGTTTCAAGGCGGCCGTCGCAGGCAAGAAGGCTGCGAAGAAGAAGTAAGGCAGAAGCGGCCGGCACGCCCCGAGTTCGCCGGTCGCACCCAACGCAGCGGCCGTCAGCGCCGGCTGCGCAAATCCCAGGTGCGCGCCGCCATGTATGGTGCGGCCCTCACACTTTCAAGCTGAAAGCCGCAGTTCGACGCATCCAATAGGTTACGTTGAGCGAAACCGGACCCCTCTCGCGTCATTCGATATCCGCAAGGGAAGCACTGATTTATTCCGTCATCGCGAGGCCCGCAGGGCCGTGGCGATCCAGAAGTCATGGATTTCGCGAACACTCTGGATTGCTTCGCTGCGCTCGCAATGACGAATTTCGAATTAATCAGTGCTTCCCAAGGGCATGGAGCGGTCATCAATTGCGGCTTTCAGGTTCAACGGTCCGGGGCTCGCAAGACGCCGGCATCCCGCAGACGCAGACACACTCGTGGACTTCAGTCCGGCGGCGCATGGTTCGCGCCGCCAAGCTCAGAACCAGGCAGGCCTGATTGCGGGCCACGCGCGGAGCCACCGCCGCCTCTTGGTCTCGCGACCGTATCGGCGTTCCGACCGCCGGGTCGGAATGGCAACGTTGCTGCACAAGGAGTTGAACCATGGCGGCACGGAGAACGCAAAGGCAGAGCAGATGTTTGAACCCAAGAACCGCAGTTGATCGCTCTCTACCTTCGCGAACGTCACATGAACGCTGAATTTTCCGCCTTCGATCGCCTTCATCCGTAAGCTGAGACCGCTACGCACCCGCCGGCACGCCTGCTCACGCGCCTGTCTCTGCGCCCACAAGGAGGAGGCCGGATCCGTGAAGCCGCTTGCGCGGCAACGACTCCGCTTGCGCGCGTTCTTGCAGGGGCGCCCGGTAATGCGAGGGGAGTCAGGGCGGTCCGGGTGGCGCGTACGTTCGATCGGTGGGCCCAGGCGCCGCGCGTGCGACGGGGCCAAGGCAAGTCAACAGGTTGATTAACGTGTTGAAAGAATTGGTCGGGGTGAGAGGATTCGAACCTCCGACTCCTGCGTCCCGAACGCAGTACTCTACCAGGCTGAGCTACACCCCGAGGCAGATGGTGGGACCGGAGAACCGGCCCTGTTTGAAACTACCGGGAAACTGCTTGGATTCGCGGTCAGAAACTTCGGTCGACCGCGAAGGCCGACAATTGTAGCAAAGCTGTCTTGTATTTTGAATCGGGTAATGCAGAAATTGCTGCATTGGCGGTTTCGACCTCGCGCTGCGCCTGCTCGCGGGTGTACTGAAGCGCGTTGGTGTCGCGTATGGCCGTGAGCACGTTCTGGAATTCGGTCAGCCCGCCGTGCTCGATGGCTTGGCGGATGCTCGCCGTCTGCTCGGCGCTGCCGTGCTGCATCGCGTACAGGAGCGGCAGGGTGGGCTTGCCTTCGGCGAGGTCGTCGCCGATGTTCTTGCCGGTCTCGGTGGCTTCGCCGGAATAGTCGAGAACGTCGTCGATGAGCTGGAACGCGGTGCCCAGGTGCATGCCGTAATTTGCCAGCGCGTCCTTTTGTTCGGCGGTGCCGCCGCCGATGACGGCACCCAGCCGCCCCGCGGCTTCGAACAGCTTGGCGGTCTTGTAGCGGATGACGCGCAGGTAGTTCTCTTCGTCGATATCGGGGTCGTGGCAGTTGAGCAGTTGCAGCACCTCACCTTCGGCAATGGTGTTGGTGGCGTCCGACAGGATGCGCATCACCTCCATGTTGTCGACCGCGACCATCATCTGGAACGCGCGCGAATACAGGAAGTCGCCGACCAGGACGCTGGCGGCGTTGCCGAACAGGGCGTTGGCGGTCTCGCGTCCGCGCCGCAGGTCGGATTCGTCGACGACGTCGTCGTGCAGCAGGGTTGCGGTGTGAATGAATTCGACCACGGCGGCGAGTTCGTGGTGCGCTTGCCCCCGGTAGTCGAAGCAACCTGCGGACAGCAGCACGAGGGCGGGACGCAGCCGCTTGCCGCCGCTGTTGATGATGTATTCGGAGACCTGACGGATGAGAACGACGTCGGAATACAACCGTTCGCGAATGACTTGGTCGACGGCGCGCATGTCGTCAGCCAGGAATGATTGCAGACTCTCCAGGGACACGGTAGGGGCTTGTTTTGGAAAATCTTGCAATAGTATCAGTCCGCCAGCGGTTTTTCATCGCGCGGAGCAGATAATCCGCGGTTGTCCGGAGCACGACGAAGGCGCGCGCCGAAGGGTTTGACTCGCCGTCGGTTCGTCGTTAGAATCTCGCGTTTTCCCGGGTTCGTACTGGTTGGAGACCCCCATGTATGCAGTCATCAAGACCGGCGGCAAGCAATATCGCGTGAGCGCCGGCGACAAACTGAAAATCGAAAAACTCGACGCCGAGGTCGGCAGCGAAGTCACCTTTGACCAGGTGCTGATGGTTGGCGACGGCGCCGACATCAAGATGGGCGCGCCCCTGCTGCGCGGCGCCACGGTCAAGGCCACGGTGCTGAACCAGGCGCGCGGCGACAAGATCCACATTTTCAAAATGCGCCGCCGCAAGCACTATCGCAAGAGCCAGGGCCATCGCCAGTACTTCACCGAAGTGCAGATCGCCGGCATTTCCGCATAAGGAGCACACACCATGGCACACAAGAAAGCAGGCGGCAGCTCGCGTAACGGCCGCGATTCCGAATCGAAACGACTGGGCGTGAAGCGCTACGGTGGGCAGCTGGTGGCGGCGGGCAACATCCTCGTGCGCCAGCGCGGTACCCAGTTTCACCCGGGCGACAACGTTGGCATCGGCAAGGATCACACCCTGTTCGCCAAGGTCGAAGGCACGGTCAAGTTCGAGATCAAGGGCGCAACCCGCCGCAAGATGGTTCGCATCGAGCCGGTCGCGGCCTGAGTCGCTACCACTCGCGTAAAAAGCCCCGTCCGTCGGATGGGGCTTTTTTGTTTAGGGATTTCCCCGCATGAAATTCATCGACGAAGCCAAAATCTCCGTGCTGGCTGGCAAGGGCGGCGACGGCAGCGCTTCGTTCCGCCGCGAGAAATACATTCCCAAGGGTGGGCCGGACGGCGGTGACGGCGGCCGTGGCGGCAGCGTGTACGCGCTGGCCGATCGCAACCTCAACACCCTGATCGAATTCCGCTACACCCGCATCTTCAAGGCGCAAAAGGGCGAGAACGGCCGCGGCGCGCAGTGCTACGGCAAGGCCGGCGAGGACCTCATCATCCGCGTCCCGGTCGGAACCGTATTCACCGATATCGACAGCGGTGAGGTTGTCGCGGATCTGGCGGCGGACGGCGAACAGGTGTGCCTCGCCAAGGGCGGCAAGGGCGGCCTGGGCAACATCCATTTCAAGTCGAGCATCAACCGCGCGCCGCGTCAGCACACGCTCGGCGAACTCGGCGAGGAGCGTGAACTGGCGCTGGAATTGAAGGTGCTGGCCGATGTCGGTCTGCTCGGCATGCCCAATGCGGGCAAGTCGACTTTCATCCGTGCGGTGTCGGCGGCGCGCCCCAAGGTGGCCGACTATCCCTTTACTACACTCGCACCCAATCTTGGGGTGGTACGCGTCGACAGTGAGCGCAGCTTCGTCATTGCCGACATTCCCGGACTCATCGAAGGTGCCGCGGAAGGCGCCGGGCTGGGGCACCAGTTCCTGCGCCACCTGCAGCGCACGCGCCTCTTGCTGCATCTGGTCGATATCTCTCCGCGCTGGGAAGCGGGTGACCCCGTGCGCGAGGCGCGCGCCATCGTAGAGGAACTGAAAAAGTATGATGAGCAGCTTTACGAGAAACCGCGCTGGCTGGTGCTGAACAAGCTCGACATGGTCGACGAAGCCGAGCGGGAGGGGGTGGCGGCCAAGTTCATCGCTGATTACGGTTGGGACGGGCCCGTGTTTGCGATCTCGGCACTCGACGGCAGCGGTTGCACCGCGCTGACCTATGCGATCATGGATTATCTGGCGACGCAGGCGCCCGCAAGCGAAGCGGAAACGCCGCCCGTGTAGGGC
>JANJWS010000070.1 GCA_024709425.1 Thiobacillus sp. | reverse complement strand
GGGGTGTCGTCCTTGGACGGCGCGGATTGCACGACTTTCTTGGCGCCGGCCTTGAGGTGGGCTTCGCAGGACTCGGTGGTCAGGAAGAAGCCGGTGCAGTCGATGACGATGTCGGCGCCCACTTCGTTCCACTTCAGGTTCGCGGGGTCACGCTCGGCGGTGAGGCGGATCTTCTTGCCGTTGACGACCATGTTGCTGCCGTCGACCTTGATGTCGCCGTTGAAGCGGCCGTGCACCGAGTCGTACTTCAGCATGTAGGCCAGGTAGTTCGGGTCGAGCAGGTCGTTGATCGCGACGATCTCGATGTTGGGGAAGTCCTTGGCGACCGCGCGGAACACCATGCGGCCGATGCGGCCGAAACCGTTGATACCAACTTTGATTGCCATTTGCAGTTTCTCCAGTGAGGTTGAAAATCTTTTTCTAGGGGTCAGGATTCAGGGATCAGGATTCAGGGGATGGGCGGGCTTCGCCCGCGCTTTTGAGAAGGCGCGGCCATCGGCCGCTCGTTCCCTGCCCCCTGAATCCCGACCCCTGGCCCCTGAATTACAGAACGCTCTTCACCACCGCGGTGACGTTCTCCGGCGTGAAGCCGAATTCCTTGAACAGCACCGGTGCGGGGGCGGATTCGCCGAAGCGGTCGATACCGACCACGGCGCCTTCGAGGCCCACGTACTTGCGCCAGAAGTCGGACACGCCGGCTTCAACGGCGACGCGCGGCAGGCCCTTGGGCAGCACGCTCGCCTTGTAGGCGGCGTCCTGGCGGTCGAAGGTGTTGGTCGACGGCATCGACACGACGCGCACGGGGATGCCCGCGGCGGCCAGCTGCTCCTGCGCCTTCACCGCCAGCTCGACTTCGGAACCGGTGGCGATGATGACGGCCTTGGCGCCGGCGGCGTCTTTCAGCACGTAGCCGCCCTTGGCGATATTGGCCAGGGTCGCGGCATCACGCGCCATGAACGGCAGGTTCTGGCGGGACAGGATGTGGCAGGTGGGGCCGTCGGTGCGCTCGACCGAGGCGGTCCAGCCAACCAGGGTTTCCACGGTGTCGCACGGACGCCAGACGTCGATGTTGGGGATCATGCGCAGCGTCGCAGTCTGCTCGACCGGCTGGTGCGTCGGGCCGTCTTCGCCGAGGCCGATGGAGTCGTGCGTGAACACGTGGATCACGCGCTGCTTCATCAGCGCGGCCATGCGGATGGCGTTGCGCGCGTACTCGGAGAACATCAGGAAGGTGCCGCCGAAGGGCAGCAGGCCGCCGTGCAGCGCCATGCCGTTCATGATCGCGGCCATGCCGAATTCACGCACGCCGTAGCTGATGTAGTTGCCGGGGTTGCCGTGGCGCACCGGATGGCAGCCTGTCCAGTTGGTCAGGTTGGAGCCGGTGAGGTCGGCCGATCCGCCGAGGAACTCGGGCAGCGCGGGGGCCAGCGCGTTGATTGCGATCTGGCTCGCCTTGCGGGTGGCGACGGTCTCGCCCTTGGCGTTGATCGCAGCCAGCTGCTCGGCGACGTGCGCCTTCCAGTTGGCGGGCAGCTCGCCCTTCATGCGACGTTCGAACTCGGCGGCCTCGGCCGGGAAGGCCTTCTTGTACTCGGCGAACTTGTTGTTCCACAGGGTTTCGAGCCCCTGGCCCTTGGTTTTGGCGTCCCAGCCGGCGTAGATGTCGGCGGGCACTTCGAATGCGGGATGGTTCCAGCCCATGTTCTTGCGGGTGGCCTCGACTTCGTCGTGGCCCAGCGCGGCGCCGTGCACGTCGTGGGTGCCGGCCTTGTTGGGCGAACCCTTGCCGATAATGGTCTTGCAGCAGATCAGGGTGGGCTTGTCGGTGCTGGCCTTGGCCTTCTGGATGGCCGCTTCGAGGGCGACGACGTCATGGCCGTCCACGCCGGCGATGACATTCCAGCCGTAGGCCTCGAAGCGCTTGGCGGTATCGTCGGTGTACCAGTGCTCGATGTGGCCGTCGATGGAGATGCCGTTGTCGTCCCAGAAGGCGATGAGCTTGTTGAGCTTCCAGGTGCCGGCCAGCGCGCAGGCTTCGTGCGAGATACCTTCCATCATGCAGCCGTCGCCCATGAACACGTAGGTGTGGTGGTCGACGATGGCGTGGCCGGGCTTGTTGAATTCGGCGGCGAGGATCTTCTCCGCCATCGCCATGCCGACGGCGTTGGTGATGCCCTGGCCGAGCGGGCCGGTGGTGGTCTCGACGCCGGGGGCGTAGCCGTACTCGGGGTGGCCGGGGGTCTTGGAATGCAGCTGGCGGAACTGCTTGAGATCTTCGATCGACAGGTCGTAGCCGGTCAGGTGCAAGAGCGCGTAGATCAGCATCGAGCCGTGGCCGTTCGACAGCACGAAGCGGTCGCGGTCCGCCCACTTGGGATTGGTGGGATTGTGGCGCATGTGGTGGTTCCACAGCGTCTCGGCGATCTCGGCCATGCCCATGGGGGCGCCGGGGTGGCCGGATTTGGCTTTTTCGACGGCATCCATCGCAAGCGCGCGGATGGCATTGGCCAGGTCGTTACGGGTAGGCATTGCGTTCCCTTCAGCTCAGTAGAAAAACTGTCGATATGTCACCCGAAGCGGCGCAAGGGGCAGCTTGGGCAGAATATGCAAAAACCCTGATTATCCGTCAGCAGGGCCGGCTTCCGCAAGACGGGAACAAAACGCAGGAAAAAGCTTGTGCCGCAAAGGCTTGGCGCCGAAATCTCAAGCCGGGCCCGAGAACCGTCTGTTAAAAACTTTTTTATTCGTGCCGGACGGCCGCTTATGCGCCGGCCGCTTTCAGCCAGTCACGCCAGAGTTCGAACAGGTGCGGGCTTGCCGAGGCGACCACCGAGCGTTCCCACACGTTGGCAATGTCGAAATTGCCCGACAGGCAGGCCAGCCGCCCGCCGGCTTCTTCCAGAATGAGCGCGCCGGCGGCATAGTCCCACAGCTTCTGCCCGCCGTGCAGGTAAATGTCGAACCGCCCTGCGGCGGTGTAGCACCAGTCCAGCGTGGAAGCCCCCATGTTGCGCTGCGAGGCGTACGGCGGCCACGACGCCAGGCGGCCGGCGAGCGCGCGGTCGATGCGCTTCATTTCGACACCGGCCAGCGCGCGTCGCAACTCGGGCACCGGCTGGCGCAGCGGCAGCGGATCCCCGTTGAGGTGCGCGCCGTGGCCGCGCTCGGCGGAAAACATCTCGTCGGCGACGGGATCGTAGACCACGCCGAGCACGCGCTCGCCCTTGTAGAGGTAGGCCACGGACACCGCGAAGTACGGTACGCCCGCGACGAAATTGGAGGTGCCGTCGATGGGGTCGACACACCACAGGCCATCGCGGCCGGCGTCCCACGCATCGCGCTGCTGCACTTCGGTCATTTCCTCGCCCAGCACCGGCACGTTGCGAATCTTCGGCAGCGCGGCTTCCAACGCCGCCTGGGTCGCGGCGTCGGCCTCGGTAAACAGGCTGCCGTCGGCCTTGCGGCTATGCGCAACCTTGAGGAAACGCGGCGTGACTTCGCGCCGCGCGACCTCGCGTACCAGCGTCTGGACCTGTTCGAGCATGCTCATGTGCGTTGGAAGTGCATGTAGAGGAATTCCTGATCCTTGCCCTGCGGCGTGCGGTGGATCTCGGTTTCGTGGCCGATCAGGCGAAACGCCGCGCCGAACTCGGCGTGCAGCGCCTCGGGCGCATAGCGCGTCACGTCGAGCCCGGAGCACTGCAAGGGCCCGCCCGGGCCGAACGCGGCGATGATGACGTGTCCGCCCCGCTTGACGCTCTTCAGCAGCTGCGCGACGTAGCGCATGCGGTCCGCGGCATCGGTGAGGAAATGGAACACCGCCCGATCGTGCCAGACGTCGTAGCGCGCGGCCGGCAATTCCGCCTGGGTGATGTCACCGACGATCCACGTTACCGCTTCGCCACGCGCACCGAGACGAGCGCGGCTCGCTGCGAGCGCCGGCTCGGCGATGTCGAGCACGGTGAGGTAGCGCCAGCCGGCATCGAGCAGGTTGTCGACCAGCACCGAGGCACCGCCACCGACGTCGATGACATGCGCGGACGGTCCGGCGCAGGCTTCGATGAGGCGCCGGGACGTGGCGGCCTGCGGCTGGAACCAGCTGACCGCATCGACCGCCCTGTTGCGGTAGACGTCCTCCCAGTGCTGCCGACGGCCGGGCACGCTACTCGCCCTTCCACTTGATCGAGCAGCCCATGCTGGGGATCTGCTCCGCCGGGCCGCGCTGGGTGCGGGCGACCTGCTTCATCGCTTCGTAGAGATCGCGGCGCACGCCTTCGGGCGCGGTTTCCTTTTTCGATTCGTCGAAGCGGCCGCGGTACTGCAGTTCGAACTTGCGGTTGAAGCCGAAAAAATCCGGCGTGCACACGGCACCGTAGGCTTTCGCCACATCCTGCGATTCGTCGATGACGTAGGGGAAGGGAAAGTTGAACTCGGCCGCTACCCGCTTCATGTTGTCGAACGCATCCTCGGCATATTCGGCGGGGTCGTTGGACATGATGGCGATGGCGTGGATGCCGTGCTGGCGCAGCTCGGCGAGGTCGCGCACCAGGCGCGGGCGGATCGCCTTGACGTAGGGGCAATGGTTGCAGATGAACATCACCAGCAGACCGTTCGGGCCCATCGCGTCCTGCGGCGTCCAGGTCCGGCCGTCGACGCCGGGCAGGCTGAACTCGGCAGCCTTCCAGCCGAAATCGCACACGGGGGTGGTGAGGGAAACCATGGCGCACTCCAGGGAATTTCGGGATAACGCCTGCATAATAACCAACATGTCGGCCCCGCGCTTCTACCTCGATCAGACCCTCGCCCCCGGCGCCCGCTTCAGCCTGCCGTCCGGCCCGGCGCGCCACGCCGCGCGGGCATTGCGGCTTGGCGTGGGGGATGCCATCACGCTGTTCGATGGCCGCGGCGGCGAATACACTGCACGCATCGAGCGCATCCAGCGCGACGAAGTCGCGGTGAGCGTCGGCGCCTTCGCCGAGGTCGAGCGTGAATCGCGCCTGCAGGTGGTGCTGGCGCAAGGCATCTCCAGCGGCGAGCGCATGGACTACACGCTGCAGAAAGCGGTCGAACTCGGGGTCACGGCGATCCAGCCGATCGCCGCGAAGCGCAGCGTGGTCAAGCTCGCCGGCGAGCGCGTCGAGCGCCGCGTGGCACACTGGCAGGGCGTGGTCGCGAGCGCCTGCGAGCAGTGCGGGCGCAACCGCGTGCCGCCGGTCGCCGCGCCGCTGCCGCTGGCGAACTGGCTCGGCACGCCCCGCACCGGGCGCCTGCTGTTTCTCTCCCCTCTGGCCGAAACCCGGCTCGCCGACCTGCCCGCCCCCACCACCGCCGACTGCCTGGTCGCCGGCCCCGAAGGCGGCTTCGAGGCCGACGAACTTGCCGCGCTAGCCGCCGCAGGCGCCGTCGGGGTGCGCCTCGGCCCCCGCGTGCTGCGCACGGAGACCGCTGCGCTGGCAGCATTGGCGGCGATGCAGACCTTGTGGGGGGATTTCTAGAGGGTCGAGAGCGGAGAGGGGAGAGTGATGAACAGCCAGGCGCCGGCATCGACACCGCTCACCGCTCTCGACTCCCCACGCTCGCCCCCCACCCCCCCACGCCCCCACCGAAATCCTGCGCATCCCCGGCGTTTTCGGTATCCTTCGCCTAGCACAACCCGCTCTGGCGACCTCCCTTGAAAGACACCACCGACTTCGTCCACTGGTTTCGCTCGGCTGCGCCCTACATTCACGCCTTTCGTGGCAAGACCTTCGTCGTTGCATTCGGTGGCGAACTGGTAGCCGAGGGCGGCTTCGTGCAGCTGGCGCACGACGTCAACCTTTTGAACAGCCTGGGGGTGCGGCTGGTGCTGGTGCACGGCGTCCGGCCGCAGGTGGAGGCGCGCCTGACCGAGAACGGCACCGCGATCCGTTACGTCAACGGCCTGCGGGTCACCGACGACGCCGCGCTCGCCTGCGTCAAGGAAGCGGCGGGCACGGTACGCGTCGAAATCGAGGCGCTGCTCTCGCTCGGCATCGCCAATACGCCGATGGCCGGCGCCGACATCCGTGTGGCCTCCGGCAATTTCGTCACCGCGCAGCCGCAGGGGGTACGCGACGGCGTCGACCTGCTGCACACCGGCGAGGTGCGCAAGATCGATGCGGCAGCCATCAGACGGCGGCTCGACCAGCACGACATCGTGCTGCTGTCGCCCATCGGCTACTCGCCCACCGGCGAGATCTTCAATCTGAGCCTGGAGGACGTCGCTACCCAGGCGGCGGTGGAACTCGCCGCGGACAAGTTGATCTTCCTGATGGACACCGAAGGCGTCCCCGCCGACGAAGGCGGGATCTGTCCAGCTCTAACCGTGCGCGAGGCGCGCGAGGTACTGGCGAACGGAGCCAACCTGCCGGAAGACGTCGGTTACTACCTGCCATGTGCCGTAGCCGCGTGCACGCAGGGCGTCAAACGGGCACACCTCATCAGCCGCCATCGCGACGGTGCGCTGCTGTCGGAGCTCTTCACCCGTGACGGCGTGGGATCCCTGGTGACGCCGGTACCGCTGGAAACCCTGCGTCCTGCCACGATCGACGACGTCGGCGGCATTCTGGGCGTGATCGAACCGCTGGAACGCGAGGGTATCCTGGTGCGCCGCTCGCGCGAGCTGCTGGAGATGGAGGTGGATCGTTTCCTGGTGCTCGAATCCGACGGCGTCATTGCCGGCTGCGCCGCGCTCTACCCCTTCCCCGAGGAGGACGCAGCGGAACTTGCCTGCCTGGCGGTATCGCGGGAATACCGCGGCCGAGGCTTCGGTGAGCGGCTGCTGGCGGAGGCCGAAAGACGCGGTCGCAAGGCCGGCTTCAAGCAGCTGTTCGTGCTCACCACCCGCACCGAGCACTGGTTCGAGGAGCGCGGCTTCGTCGAGACCAGCCCCGAGCGCCTGCCCAAGCGCAAACAGGCGCTCTACAACTACAAGCGGAGATCCAAGGTCCTTGAGAAACCGTTGTAGTCGCAACGCCCCATGTGGCGTTTCCGGCGCCCGGCGGTTTTTTCGGAAGTCAGGCAGCGCCCTGGCGCTGCTGGCCACGCTGCTACTCGGCGTCGCATTGCCAGGCCGCGCCGCCGACCCGCCGCTGGTGTTTGGCGTGTTTCCGAACCTGACGGCCCGGCAGACACTTACAACCTACCATCCGCTGGCAGTCACACTCGAACGTCATCTCAAGCGCCCGGTCATCGTCTACAGTGCGCGCGACTTCCCGACGTTTATCGCGCGCACCCATGCCGGCCAGTACGACCTCGTGCTGACGGCGCCCCACTTGGCCTGGCTGGCCCGCCAGGAAACAGGCTATCGGCCGCTGCTCAAGTACAGCAATCCGGTGCGTGGCCTGCTGGTGACACGCGCCGACTCGGGACTGGCCGGCGTGCCGGACCTGCGCGGCCGCACGGTGGCGATTGCCGACAAACTCGCCCTGGCCACGCTGGCGATCGAGGTGGACCTCGGCGCGCAGGGAATCGAGCGTGGCCGCGACTACAAGGTGGTCATGGGCAGCACGCATGCCAATGCCCTGGCACTGGTGGCCGGTGGCCGCGCGGATGCCGCGATCGTCGGACTCCATCCGTTCAGGATGCTGCCGGACGCGGCACGCACACAGCTGCGTATTCTCGCGGAGACTCCTCCGCTGTCGAGTCTGACCTACCTCGCCCACCCGCGTGTGCGCGATACCGAAGCCGACGCCTTGCGTCAGGGCCTGCTCGCGTTTGCCTCCTCGCCTTCGGGGCGCGCCTTTCTCGAACATGGGGGATACGGTGAACTGGTGGCTGCCGAAGATAGTGAACTTGGCGCCTTCCGCGCCCACGCCCTGCGAGCACAGGCCTTGCTGAGAAAAACGCGATGAAGCGCTGGTTCGCACGCCTGTCACTGCGTTACAAGCTGGCCCTCGCCGCGCTGCTGGTCGAGGGACTGATGCTCGCCTTCCTCATTTCAAATGGCGTGCAACTCACCCAGCGTACATTGCAGGAACAGGGGGAGCAGCGCATCCGCGAGCTCGGCGAGACGCTTGCCGCCGCGCTGCTCGCCCCTTTGTCACAGCAGGACGACGCCAGTGCGCGCGACATCATCGAGACCCTGTACCGGGAGGAAACGCTGAAGATCATCGAGGTGCGCGATGCCGACGGGCGCATCGTTCATCAGGTCGGCGCGGTGGGCAATGAAAACGATCTCCGCCTGCAACAGCCGGTCGAGTTCAATGCGCAGCACTACGGAACGCTTTCGCTGGTCCTGTCGGGTGATTTCATCGCCGAGGCGCGCAACCGCTATCTGCGGCAGAGTCTGGTCATCGCCGCTGCCGCCCTGCTGGCCACCGGGGTGCTTTTGGTGATCGCCGCGGCGGGGGTGATCCGTCGTTTCGAGGCGCTCACCCGCGCAAGCCGCCGCATCGCCCAGGGCGAACTCGATGTCAGCCTGAGGGATGGCGGCAGTGATGAGATCGGGCAACTGGTGGATACCTTCAACCTGATGGCCGAGGCGGTACGCTTCAACATCGAGCGCGCGCGCGAGAACGAGGCCCGCTTCCATGCCATCGCCGACTACACCCACGATCTCGAATTCTGGCTCTCGCCGGAGGGACGCCTGCTTTGGGTCAACCCCTCGGTCGAGCGCATGCTCGGCTACAGTGTCGACGAATGCATGGGCCAGCTGGATTTCCCCCTCGACGTCGTCCACCCGGACGACCGCGCCGCGACCGAGTTCCAGCTTCACCAGGCGCTGCGCGGCACCTCCGGCCAGGGCTACACGATGCGCGTGCGCCGCAAGGACGGCGGGCATTTCTGGGCGGCCGTGAACTGGCAGCCCATCCACGACTACGCCGGGGCCTACCAGGGCATCCGTGCCGGCCTCCACAGCATCGACGACCTCAAGGCGACCGAGGCCAGCCTCCTGCAGGCCATCCACGAGCTGCGCTCGGCGGAAAGCCTGCAGCGCAAGTATCTGGAGGAAACCGAGCAGGAGCGCGCGCGGCTGGTGGCACTGTTGTCAGCGATGAATCTCGGCATCCTGTTCGTCGCCGCTGATGGTCGCGTGATCTACCACAACCCCGCGTTCACCCGCATCTGGATGATCGACGAGGGTAGCGGCCTGATCGGACTGACCGCCCACGAGGTGCTGGCGAAATCATCCTCGGTGCTCGCACGGCCCGACCACTTTTCACGCCACATCATGGCGGTGCTGGAAACGCACGAACTGTCGGAAAGCTACGAAATTCAGATGACCGACGGACGCGTCATCACCGAGCTCGACTACCCGGTGCGCGATCGTGAAGGGCGTTTCATCGGCCACCTGTGGATCTACGAGGACGTCACGCTCGAACGCCAGACTGCCGAGCAGCTCGTCTATCTCGCCGAGCGCGACGCGCTGACTGGCCTCTACAACCGCCACCGTTTCCAGCAGGAACTTGCACGCACCATGTTGGAAACCGACCGTCACCAGGCCCGCTGTGCGGTGATGTTCTTCGACCTAGACGAATTCAAGACCATCAACGACAGCTACGGCCATCGCGCCGGCGATGCCCTGCTGATCCGTGTCGCTGGCGAGATCGGAGCCCTGGTGCGACGCAACGAAGTGCTGGCGCGCCTGGGCGGAGACGAGTTCGCCATCCTCCTGCCCGCCGCCGACGGCAATGAGGCCGAAATGCTGGCCGACCGCGTGGTGCGCGCCGTGGGCCAGATTCCGTTCCGCTTCGAGGGGCAGAACCTGCGCGTCACCACCAGTCTCGGCATCGCCTACTATCCGGGACACGCCACCGGTGCGGATGATCTTGTTGCACGTGCCGACATCGCCATGTACCAGGCCAAGGACGCCGGCAAGAACACGTGGCGCGTGTATCGCGCCGACAGCAGCGCCGACAGCGAGATGCGCAGCCGTCTGTCATGGAGCGAGCGCATCAGCAATGCGATCGAGCAAAACCTGCTGCGGCTTCATTTCCAGGGGGTCTACCGCGCCGACGACGGTGCCCTGTCGCACCTTGAAGCGCTGGTACGCATGGCCGACGAAAACGCGCCCGACCAGCTCATCATGCCGGCGCATTTCATCCTGCTGGCCGAAAAGAATGGGCGCATTCTCGACATCGACCGCTGGGTGATCCGCGAGGTACTGCGTCTGCTGGCCGCCAACCCCGCCATTCCGCCCATTGCAGTGAACGTGTCGGGCCGCTCACTCACCGAACCGACGCTACCGCAGTACATCGCCGACGCGCTGCGCGCCTCTGGCGTCGATCCCCGCCGCTTCATCGTGGAAATCACCGAAACTGCCGCGGTGTCCGACCTGCACGACGCCCAGCGCATGATCGAGGCGCTGCGCCAGTTCGGCTGCGGGGTCTGCCTCGACGACTTCGGCGTCGGCTTCGCCTCGTTCGCCTACCTCAAGCACCTGCACGTCGACACCATCAAGATCGACGGCGTGTTCATCCGCAACCTGCAGGATGATCCCGACAACCAGATCTTCGTGCAGGCGATGGTGAGTGTCGCACTGGGGCTCGGCAAGTCGGTACTCGCCGAGTGCGTCGAGGACAGCCGGACGCTCGCCCTATTGCGGCAGTTCGGTGTCGATCTGGTGCAAGGCTATCACCTCGACCGTCCCGTTGCCGACCACCCGGGGCTAGCGGGGCGCACCTAGGGCCAGACCGATGGGGTGTTAAAATGCCCCGTTTTTCTGCACTCTCGGGATTACGCCGTGCTCACCGCTTCCAGCATCACCCTGCAATTCGCCGCCAAGCCGCTGTTCGAGAACGTCTCGGTCAAGTTCGGCGACGGCAACCGCTACGGCCTCATCGGTGCCAACGGTTGCGGCAAGTCGACCTTCATGAAGATCCTCGCGGGCGAGCTCGAACCGAGCGCCGGCAATGTCTCGCTCGACCCCGGCGAACGCATGGCCTGGCTGCGCCAGGACCAGTTCGGCTATGAGGAGCAGCGCGTGCTCGACGTGGTGCTGCAGGGCCACGCGGAGATGTGGCGGGTGATGCGGGAAAAGGACGCCATCTACATGAACCCGGAGGCGAGCGAGGAGGATTACCTGCACGCGGCCGAACTCGAGGCCAAGTTCGGCGAGCTGGGCGGCTACGACGCCGAGGCACGCGCCGGCGAACTGCTGCTCGGCGTCGGCATTCCCACCGAACAGCACCAGGGCACCATGGCGCAGATCGCGCCCGGCTTCAAGCTCCGCGTGCTCTTGGCACAGGCGCTGTTTTCCAAGCCCGACATCCTGCTGCTCGACGAACCGACCAACAACCTCGACATCAACACCATCCGCTGGCTGGAAAACGTGCTGAACGAGAGCAACGCGACCATCATCGTCATCTCGCACGACCGCCACTTCCTGAACCAGGTCTGTACCCACATGGCCGACCTCGACTACGGCACCATCAAGGTGTGGCCGGGCAACTACGACGACTACATGCTCGCCTCCAGCGAAGCCAAGGCGCGCCAGGCCGCGGCCAACGCCAGGGCCAAGGACAAGGTCGCCGAGCTGCAGGAATTCGTGCGCCGCTTCTCGGCCAACAAGTCGAAGGCGCGCCAGGCCACCAGCCGCATGAAGATGATCGACAAGATCAAGATCGAGGACTTCAAGCCCAGTTCGCGGCAGAACCCCTACATCCGCTTCGAGCCCGAGAAAGCGCTGCACCGCCGCGCGCTCGAAGTCGAGAACCTCAAGTTCGGCTATGACAACACGCCGCTCTTCACGAATCTCGGCTTCTCGCTCGAGGCCGGCGAGAAAATGGCCGTCATCGGCGGCAACGGCGTCGGCAAATCGACCCTGATGAAGCTCTTGATGGGCGAACTCACGCCGCAGTTCGGCGAAGTGCGCTGGAGCGAGAATGCCAATGTCGGCTACTTCTCGCAGGATCATGTCGCCGACTTCGACATGGATCTCAACCTCACCGACTGGATGCACCAGTGGACCCAGGAAGGCGACGACGAGCAGGTGCTGCGCGGCATCCTCGGGCGCCTCCTGTTCTCCGGCGACGACGTCAAGAAGTCGGTGCGCGTGCTGTCCGGCGGCGAGAAGGGCCGCATGCTGTACGGCAAGCTGATGCTCGGCCGGCACAACGTGCTGGTGATGGACGAGCCGACCAACCACATGGACATGGAATCGATCGAGTCGCTCAACCTCGCGCTCGACCTGTTCAAGGGCACGCTGATCTTCGTCTCGCACGACCGCCAGTTCGTCTCCAGCCTCGCCACGCGCATCCTGGAAATCACCCCCGAGGGCGTCGAGTTCTACATGGGTACCTACGACGAATACCTGCATTCGAAGGGCGTGGAGTGACAAGCAGCCCTCTCCCCAACCCTCCCCCGCTTGCGGGGGAGGGGGCAAGCGATGCGCTGCGCGCGCCCAAACCGGTTAATGTCATCATCGGTCTCGGCCAGCTCGGGCGCGTGTTCGCCGGCGGCCTCTTGCGCATGGGGCATAGCGTCGTCCCGGTCACCCGCGGCGACGACATGGTCTGCGTCGCGCACGCGCATCCCGACCCTGCGCTGGTGCTGGTCGCGGTCGCCGAGAACGACCTGCATCCCGTGCTGGCGGCGCTGCCCGGCGCCTGGCGGCCGCGCGTCGCGCTGATCCAGAACGAGCTGCTGCCGCGCGACTGGGAGAAATATCACTACGCCGACCCGACGGTCATTTCGGTGTGGTTCGAGAAGAAGAAGGGCACCGACGCCAGGCCGCTGATCGCCTCGCCGGTCGCCGGCCCGGGTGCTGCGATCCTGTGTCGTGCGCTGACATCGATCGACCTGCCCTGCCGTGAAGTGCTACCCGGCGACGCGCTCCTGTTCGAGCTCGTCAGGAAGAACGTCTACATCCTCACCACCAATATCGCCGGCCTGAAAACCGGCGGCACGGTGTCGCAGCTGTGGGCGCAGCACGAAGCCTTCGCTCGCGAGGTCGCCAACGAAGTGATGGACATCCAGGACGCGCTGACTGGCGTGGCGCACGACCGCGAGCGGCTCATCGCCGGCATGCTGGAAGCCTTCCACGGCGATCCCGAACACGGCTGCACCGGCCGATCGGCACCGGCACGGCTGGCGCGCGCGCTGCAACACGCCGATGCGTTCGGCCTGGCGGTGCCGACGCTGCGCGCGCTGGCGGCGCGCTGACCAACAACGTCTCGCGCTGCGACGCAATCGATCAGATCGCCTGCCCCTTCGGCCGCTTCGTGCCGCCACCGTAAACGCCCGTATGTTCGAAGGGCAGCCAGCGCGACAGGCCACCGGCCTTGACGCGCCCGTGGACCCGATACGGCACGCCTGCCTTCAGCACGTCCGGCGACAGTGCCTTCATCTGCGTCAGCCAGTCCTTCGACCGGGTGATCGCGTCCACCCGAATCGGCGTCGTCGCGCCTGCCGGCAGCAGCGTCGTCACGCGCGAGATGCCGTTGGCGAAAGGACGGCCGTTCACTTCGAGCTCGAAGTCGAGCCCTTCGATTTTCAGATCGAAATCATTCGGGTTCACGAGATCGAGATCGAGTTCGAAACGCTGTTCCAGCAGCCCCAGGCTGCGCAGGCTGACGTCGGCCAGACTGACGCGCGGGGCTTGCGCACCGGGCGGCAGGGTGGCGCAGGCGCTCAGTCCGAACAGAAACAGAAACAGCAGCAGGCGTCGCATGGCGGTAAGGCGATGATTGGAACGGAGACCAAGACTGCTCAACCGAGTTGCGCCAGCAGATCGCGCGTCATGCGCTGCGCCTGCCCCGCGTAACCGCCGCCGAACATGTTGGCGTGATTGAGCACGTGATACAGATTGTAGAGGGTGCGACGCGTCGCATAGCCGGGATCGAGCGGCCACGCCTCTCGGTACGCACTTTGCAGCGCCGGTGCGAAACCACCGAACAGCTCCGTCATCGCCAGATCGCATTCGCGGTCGCCGAAATACACCGCGGGATCGAAAATCGCCGGCATGCCGTCTTCGAGATAGCCGTGGTTACCGCCCCACAGGTCGCCGTGGAGCAGGCTCGGCAGCGGTCGATAGCCGACGAACAGACCGTCGAGGCGATCCAGCAGCATCGCACCGTCGCGCTGCAGCGCGCCGCCGAAGCCATTGCGTTCCGCCAGTCGCAGCTGGAAACCGAGTCGCCGCTCGCGCCAGAAGGCGATCCAGTCGTCCATCCAGGCATTGGGTTGCGAGGTCGAGCCAATCCAGTTGTCGCGGTGCCAGCCGAACTGCGCCGCGGTGACGCGATGCTGCTGCGCGAGCCGTCGGCCGAGTTCCGCCGCATCGCCGCGGCTGCCGAGTGGCAGCGCCTCCAGCACGAGCCAGGCCTGGCCCGCGGCGGTGCCGTGGCCGATCACGCGCGGCACGCGCACGGCGCCGGCGGCTTCAAGTTCGGCAAGGCCTGCGGCCTCGGCTTCGAACATGTCGAGCCGCTCGGCAGGCTGGGTCTTGAGGAAGAAGCGACGCGTCCCGTCGCCAAGCACATGCGCGGCGCTGATGTCGCCACCGTGCGCCGCGCGCGCGTCGCGGGCATCGAAAGGCTGCCCGGTGGCCGCCTCGATGGCGGCACACACGCGGTCGAGCAGGTCGCGCATGCGCCCCGCCGTTCGCGTGCTCAGGCCGGCTTGACCTGGCGCTCAAAGATCTTGGCGATGCCCGGGTCGCGCGAGGCACCTGCCGCGTCCATGCGGCGCAGGTACTCCTCCCACAAAGCATCCTGGTTCGCGCCCAACTCGTAGAGGTATTCCCAGGAGTAGATCCCACTGTCGTGGCCGTCGGAGAAGAACAGGTTGATCGCATAGTGGCCAACCGGCTCGGCGGCATTGATCGTCACCTCGCGTTTGCCGACCTGCAGCGTTTCCTGGCCGGGGCCATGACCGCGCACCTCGGCCGAAGGCGAGTACACGCGCAGGTATTCGAAGGGCAGTTCGAAGCGCGCGCCATCGGCAAATGCGATTTCCATCTTGCGCGAAGCCTGGTGCAGCTTGATTTCGATGGGAGCAGGAAGCGCCATGACAGGGCACCTTGGAACAAGAATGACGATAAGGGAAGTCTAAACCATCACCCCACGGGGAAAAACCCGAGCGGAGCAGGGTTTAACACAAGAAATGCTGGCGCGCCCGGCGCGATTCGAACGCACGACCCCTGCCTTCGGAGGGCAGTACTCTATCCAGCTGAGCTACGGGCGCCAAGAGCGGCGAAGCATAGCGGGTTTGGTCCGTCGCGTCCACCGATGACCCCCGGCGCCCTTTCCTGCCCGGGCGGCTTTCCCTATAATGATGCGATTTGATCCATCGCAAGGACATTTCCCATGGCCGATTCGCACGCCAAGATGACCCGCACCACGCCCATGGAAGTGGTCGCTTCCATCGTCGCCGGACTGCTTGCCCCGCTGCTCGCGATCGTGCTGATCGTCATGCTCGTGCTTGACATCCGCGGCAGCCAGCAGCCGGACACTTCCGGCGATGCGGCACAGCAGGCGGCCATCGAGCGCATCAAGCCGTTTGCGACGCTCGCTGCGGTGGACCCGACTGCGGTGGTGGTCGAGAAATCGGGCCAGGAAGTCTACGATGCCGCGTGCGTCGCCTGCCACGGTACCGGGGCGCTTGCGGCTCCTCGCTTCGAGAACAAGGCGGACTGGGGCTCGCGCCTGGGCCAGGGTTACGACATTCTGGTCAAGCATGCGATCGAAGGGATCCGCAACATGCCGCCGCGCGGCGGCAACGCCGATCTGACCGACACCGAAGTCGCGCGTGCGGTCGCCTACATGGCCAATTCCGCAGGTGCGGACTTCAAGGCGCCGGAAGCCGCCACACCGGAAGCCGCGGCACCCGCTGCCGTCGTTGCCGCCAAGCCGGACCCGGCCGCCGGCAAGAAGATCTACCAGAACGTCTGCGCGATGTGCCATGCCGCAGGTGTCGCGGGCGCGCCCAAGCCGGGCGACAAGGCAGCATGGGCCGACCGCATCGCGCAAGGTTATCCTACTCTGTACGACCATGCCTTGAACGGCATTCGCGGCATGCCCGCCAAGGGCGGCAACCCGAGCCTGTCCGAAACGGATCTCGCCAACGCGGTCGGCTACCTGTACACCGAAGCAGGTGGCAAGCTTTGAGCGAACGGCCAAGCCGGGCGTAATCGCTGCAAGGCCCGCCCACATGCCGCGAGCCTGTCCACAATGCGGAAGCAGCAAGGTCCGCGGGGCGTCGGTGCATGCGCACGACGGCCTGCGCCGGATGCTGCTGTATACCTCCCTGCGCTGCCGGGACTGCCGGCACCGCTTCTGGATTTTCAATCCGCTCAAGCCTCTGCTCCTCGTCTCCGCCCTCGCGCTGCTGGTCGGCCTCACGGCGTGGTTCGCACTTGACCTCCATGGCTCCGCGGCCACCCCCCCATCGCCACCGGCCACCCTGCCCCAGACCCGCGCCGCGCAAGGCGACGCCGAAGCTCAATTGCAGCTGGCCATGCGCTACGCCACCGGGGACGGGGTGCCGCAAAATGACGCCGAAGCGGCCCAATGGCTGGCCAAGGCGGCGCGGCAAGGCCTGGCCGAAGCGCAGTATCAATATGGACTGGTGCTGTTGCAGGGACGTGGCGTGGTGCAGGACTACAAGGCCGCCTTCGCCTGGATCGAGAAGCCGGCCCGGCGCGGTCATCCGCACGCGCAGTTCAGCCTGGGCGAACTGTATCGCTACGGCACCGGCACCCCCATCGACAAGCCGCGCGCCTATCTGTGGTTCAACCTGGCGGCGGCGCAGGGCGTGGATGCGGCGGCCAAGGCGCGCGACAGCCTGGTGTGGCAACTCAAGCCCGAACAACTTGCGGCCATGCAGGCGGAGGCGCGCCGGATGAGTCCGGGCGCATTGTCGCCGGGGCTGCCGGCGCCCGCGGAAACGCCCACGCCCCCCTGATCGGCAGGCGGCTCAGGCGCGCCCATCCGCCACCGTATCGAGATCCAGCGACCACAGCCGATGTGAGTCGAGCCTGAGCCGTGCCTCGGCGGCCAGCGCGACGACTTGCGCCTGCCGTGCCTGCAGGCGGGTCTCCAGCGCCAGTCGGCGCGTCATCAGCACCGAATCCAGTTCACCCTCGCCCAGACCGTAGGCACGCGCCGCCAGCCGTGCCGCTTCTTCCTGCGCCTCGGCGGCGCGTTCGGCCAGCTGCCAGTCTGCGAAGGCGGCGACCGCGGCTTCGAAATCGGCACGCGCCTCCTGCCGCAGCCGGTGTTCCAGCGCGACGGCCGCAGCCTCGGCCGCCACGCTCGACTGCTCGGCGGCGTGCTGCTCGTAGCGGCGCGCGGGGCCCGGCAGCGTCAGCCCGACATTGAGGCCGATGACCTGCTCATCGCCGTCCCCTTCGTTGCGATAGTAGACGCCCAGGCTCGGGTCGACGCCGCGCTGGCTGGCAAGCTGCCGCGCCTCGGCACGCAGCCGCGCGGCATGGCGTCGCGCCTGCGCCAGTTCATGGTTGTGCGCCAAGGCTGCCTCGACATGGGCCTCGGCGCCGCCTTCGGGCGGGACCGGCGCGGAGAGTTCCAGGTCCGCTGGCACGACGAGCGCGGGATAGTGTGCGAGCACGCGGCTGCGCGCCTGCTGCGCCCGCGAAGCGGCCTGCTGCGCTTGCAGGCGCGCCTGTGCCAGCGCCGCTTCGGCGTTGACGCGTTCGGCGCGCGGCGCCTCGCCCAGGCGAATGCGCGCATTCACCACGGCCAGTTGCTCGGTGGCGACGTCGTGCTGCGCTTGCCACCGTTTCGCCTGGTCCGCTTCGCCCAACCAGGCAAACCACAGCGCAAGCAGTTGCCGGCCGCTTTCATGCAGGGCTTCACCGAGACCGGCTTCGGCCTGGGCCACCGCGGCGCCGGCAAGGGCGCGATCGGCCGCGGCGCGTGCCGGCAGCCGCAGCGGCCGCGACAGCGCCAGCCCCCACTCCGCCCGGTTGTCGCGGGTTGCGCTGTCGATGCTGCGCCGGGCGACGTCGGCGCCGACGTTCCATTCTTCGCGCCCCCGCTGCAATCCCTGCCCATTCAGGGTTTGCACGGCGAGTTCGGCACGCGCCTGCGCGACGCGGGGCGAAGCCCACAGCGCGGCTTCGGCGGCCTTCGGGGGGGGGAGAGAGTCGGCCTGCGCCGGCACGGCGAATGCCAGCGCCAGGGCGATGCAGAGGGTACGAAGGGCGTTCATGCGCGTTCTCCTTTCAGGATGAATTGGCGATACAGAAGGGGCAGCACGACCAGGGTCAGCAGGGTGGCGCTGACCAGGCCGCCGATGACGACGATGGCGAGGGGGCGCTGGATCTCGGAACCGGGGCCGCTCGCGAACAGCAGCGGCACCAGACCGAAGGCGGCGATGCTGGCGGTCATCAGCACCGGGCGCAGGCGGCGCAGTGCGCCTTCGCGCACCACGGCATCGCCCCTCACGCCCTGGCTGCGCAACTGGTTGAAGTGGCTGACCAGCACCACGCCGTTCAGCACCGCGATGCCGAGGAGCGCGATGAACCCAACCGAGGCCGGCACCGACAGATACTCGCCGGAAATTGCCAGTGCGAAGATGCCACCGACCAGCGCAAGCGGCACGTTCATCATCACCAGCAAGGCCTGGCGCGCGTCGCCGAAGGTGACGTAGAGCAGGAAACCGATCAGCAGCAGTGCCACCGGCACGACGATCAGCAGGCGCTGCGCGGCGCGCTGCTGGTTCTCGAACTGGCCGCCCCAGGCGAGGCGATAGCCCGCCGGCAGCGGAACCTTTGCCGCGACCGCCGCCTGGGCGTCGGTGACGAAGCTCACCAGGTCGCGGCCGGCGACATTGCTTTGCACCACCGCGAAGCGGGTGGCGTTCTCGCGCTTGACCGCGACAGGGCCATCGGTGCGTTTGAGTTGCGCAACCTGGTCGAGACTGATCTCGCGTCCGTCGGCCAGGCTCAGGCGCAGCGCCTGCAGCGCATCGGGCGCGTGGCGCAATTCGGCCGGACCACGCAGCTGCAAGGGCACGCGCCGGCCTTGCTGCTGAATGCTGCCGATCACCTCGCCCTCGAGCTGGGTGCGCAGCAGCATGGCGATGTCGTCCACGCTGAGGCCGAAGCGCGCCGCGGCGTCGCGGTCGATTTCAGCCTGCAGGTACTGCACACCATCGTTCTGCTGGGTGTAGACGTCGGAAGCCCCTTTGACCCGTTCGACCGTGGCGGCGATCTCGCCGGCAAGCCGGTTGAGCGTGGCCAGATCGGGGCCGAAGATCTTGATCGCGACGTCGCCACGCGAACCGGTCAGCATTTCCGACACACGCATGTCGATCGGCTGGGTGAAGTTGTAGGCGATGCCGGGGAATTCCTCGACCACGCCGCGGATTTCTCCGATCAGCCAGTCCTTGTCGGGCTTCCGCCATTCCTCCATGGGTTTCAGCACCAGGAAGGAATCAGTGTCGTTGAGCCCCATCGGGTCGAGGCCGAGCTCGTCGGCGCCGGCGCGCGCCACGATGCGGCGGATTTCCGGCACGTTTCTCAGCAGTGCGCGCTGCACCCGCAGGTCCTGCGCGACGGCTTCCTCGAGGCTGATCGACGGCAGCTTTTCCAGCTGCACGAGGATGTCGCCTTCGTCCATCACCGGCATGAAGGTCTTGCCGATCAGCGGATAGACCCCGGCCCCCGCGAGGATCAGCGCGGCCGCCGTGGCGTAGACGATTTTCGGCCGGGCCAGGGCGCGGTCAAGCAGCGGCGTGTAGAGGCCCTGCGCGCGCCGCATCAGCCAGGGGTCATCGTGGGCGGCCCGCTTGAGCAGCATCAGCGCGAGCACCGGGATCACGGTGAAGGCGAGCAGCAGGGAAGCCGCCAGTGCGAACACGATAGTGAGCGCGACCGGCGCGAACAGCTTGCCTTCCAGCCCTTCCAGGGTGAGCAGCGGCAGGAACACGATGGCGATGATGGCGATGCCCGAGGACACCGGGCGCGCCACTTCCTGCACCGCCCACAGCACGCGCTGCAGCGGCTTGAGTTCGGTGTCCTGCGGATCGTGCGCGAGATGCGCAACAATGTTCTCGACCACCACGACGGCGGCATCGACCAGCAGGCCGATCGCGATCGCCAGGCCGCCCAGGCTCATCAGGTTGGCGGACAGGCCAAACTGGCGCATCAGCACGAAGGTCGCCAGCACCGACAGCGGCAGGATCAGCGCCACCACGATGGCGGCGCGCAGGTTGCCGAGAAACAGCAGCAGCAGGATCACCACCAGCACCGCGGCTTCGAGCAGGGCCTTGCTCACGGTGCCGACGGCGCGGTCGACCAGGTTCGCCCGATCATAGAATGGCGAAATGGTCACACCTTCGGGCAGCGTCGTCTGGATCTCGGCAAGGCGCGCCTTGACGTTGTCGATCAACACGCCGGCATTGACCCCTTTCAGGCCGATCACCAGCCCCTCGACCGCCTCGCCGCGGCCGTCCTGGGTCACCGCGCCATAACGGGTGAGTTCACCGACCTCGACGCGGGCGACGTCCCCCACGGTGACGACCCCGCCCCCGACCGGCCTGATGCCGATGCGGCGCAAGTCCTCCAGCGCGCCAACACCGCCGTTGACGCGCACCACCCAGGTTTCCTCGCCCTCGTTGACGCGGCCTGCGCCATCGTTGCGGGTGTTGGTTTCCAGGGCCGCGCGCAGCTCGGCATAGGTGATCCCGCGCGCCGCCAGCGCAGCCGGGTCGGGGCTCACGGAAAAAGTGGCCACGCGTCCGCCGAGCGCGTTGACGTCGGCCACGCCGGGCAGCGAACGCAATTGCGGGCGGATCGTCCAGTCGAGCAGGCTGCGCTTTTCCGCCAGCGAAAGCGGTCCCTCGACGGTGAACATGAAAAGTTCGGACAACGGCGTGGAAATCGGCGCAAGCCCACCCGACACGGTGTCGGGGAGATCGCCCTTGACGTTTGCAAAGCGCTCCGCCACCTGCTGGCGTGCCCAGTAGATGTCGGTGCCTTCCTCGAAGTCGACGGTGATGTCGACCAGTGCGTTCTTCGACAGGCTGCGCAAGATAGTCTGGCGCGGAATCCCCAGGAGTTCGGTTTCGACCACCTGGGTGATGCGCGCCTCCACTTCTTCCGGCGTCATGCCGGGCGCCTTCAGGATCAGCTTGACCTGGGTGGTCGAAACATCGGGGAAAGCGTCGATGGGGATCGATTGGAAGGCGCGCACGCCGAGGCCAACCAGGAGCAGCGCAAGGAACAGCACGAACCAGCGGCGCGCCAGGGCATTTTCGATCAGGGTGTCGAGCATGATTTATTCCCCGAGCCACTGGGCCTTGAGCGCAGCCACGCCGCGCACCGCGACCCGACTGCCGGAAGCGAGCCCGGTGACCTCGGCCTGGCTGGCGTTGCGGCGCAGCACCTGCACCGGCGTCGGCACGTAGCCTTGCGCCGTTTCGACGAACACGTGCGCGTGTTGCCCCTGCCACGCCAGCGCCGCCGCGGGCACTTCCAGGCTCCGCGTCATTGACGATCCGGCCAGCCCGGCCTGCACCGCCTGGCCGGGGCGCAGCGTCCGCTGCGGGTCGGAGAGGCTGGCGCGCGCAAGCACGCTCTGGGCGGCGTTGAGCTGCGGGAGAAGTGCGGTGATGCGTCCCTCGGCCGCGCTGCCTGCCACGTTGACACGCTGGCCGACAGCGACCTGTCGCGCCTGCGCAGGACTGAGCGGGATCTCCAGCGCGAGTTGCGACAGGTCGGCCAGTTTCATCAGCGGCATTCCGGCATCCACCCGCTGTCCCGGTTCAGCGGTACTCTCCGTCACGACGCCCGCAATCGGCGCGGTGAGGGTGATGCCGCTGCCCGAGATGCGGCCCTGGCCCTGCCAGGACAGTGCACGCTGCGCCGCGGCAAGGCCGGCACTCGCAGCCTTTGCCTCGGCCTGCGCGATACGCAAACGCGATTCGGCGATCAGGCCTTCGCCGAAGAGCTTCTCGTCCCGGCTCACCTGATCGGTCGCCAGTTCGGCCCGTACCCGTGCCTGCGCCAGCAGGTGCTGCGTCTCGGCCAAGCCCGGCATCGACAGGCTCACCAAGGGTGCCCCGCGCACGACGGCATCACCCGGCTGCACGTGCAGCCGGGTCACCATGGCATCACCTGCGGCGGCGATGACCCGCACACCCGTGGGAACAAGCGTGACACGCGCCGCATGGGTGAGTGCCGGCCCGGTCGAAGCCGGAACGGCGGGCACACTGGCGATGCCCAGATTCGCCTTCTGGGCGCTGGTCAGGGCCACCACATTGGCCGCGGTGGCAGGAAGGGCGCCTGACAGACTCAAGGCCAGCAGGCTCCGGAAGAAAACGGTTGGGGGCATGGCACGCACTCCTGGCTTGCATCGGAAAGTCGCGCATTCTGCCCACTAAGACTTAAGGCAAGATTAAGTCCAACCACTATATTCAGTCCAGTTGGTGGCTACCCCTGCAGAACCCCATGTACGCCTTAAGACAGCTTTAAGGCAGGCCCCCCAGACTGTGGTCATCACGTCGAACGAGGAGACCCCCATGACGCACGCCGACCTCACGCCACACCGGGTGTACGATCCCCTGCTCCGGCTGCTGCACTGGACCATCGCCCTGTCGGTGGTGGTGCTCGCTGCCACCAGCCAGCTTGCCGAAGCATTCGAACACGGCCCCGAGGAGACGGCCTTGTGGAACATTCATCTGATCGGCGGTTACAGCCTCGCCACGGCACTGCTGGCGCGACTGCTGTGGGGCCTCGTCGGCCCGCACAGCGCGCGCTGGAGCGACCTGTGGCATCCGGCCACATGGCGCGGCCTCCTGAGGCTGCACGTGCCCAGCACTCAACGCGCCGGCCACGACGCGGTTGCAAGCCTCGCCTACCTGGCCGCCTATGCGGTGATGGCGATGATGGCCGCAAGTGGGCTCGGGCTTGCCGCCGTCGAGTTCGAGGCCGGGCCACTGGCCGCCTGGCTCGCCGGCGCGGAATGGCTGGAGGACGTGCTGAAGGCGCCGCACGAAGTGGGCTTCGCGCTTCTGCTCGGCTTCATCGGCCTGCATCTCGCAGCGCTGGTGTTTCATCAACTGCGCGGTGAGCGCGTGGCACAGAGCATGGTCACCGGCAAGCAATATCTCGGCACGGAACACGGTGCCCGGCATGACTGAGTTCAGGGCCGCCGTGAACCTTCGATGTCCTCGTGGGCATCGCCTCGGCCGTGATGCTCGCGGCGTCGCTCGCGTTCGCCTGGGTGCCGAGAAAGCCTCGTGGCAGAGGATCATGGCGGGTCTCGACAAGCATTTTGGCGAGGATGTCGACCTTGATCCGTCCATGCAGGCTGTTATCCTGCGTCTTCTCGCGGGTCGCACGCCGACACGCAGGCAGGCCGGCTCCCACGCGTCGGGGGACGATCCCGGCGCCGCGGCGCATCAGCGCCACCGGCCGACCGCGTTGAGGTACCGTGCAACCAGGCCGCGCACGCCATTCGGATCACCGGCCCACTGCGCGGAACGCCGCCCGCCAGGCGGAGCGGGGTAGCCACAACAAGGACATGACCCACATTCCGACATGAACCCCCATGCGCATCCTCCTGGTTGAAGACGACCCGCTGCTCGGCGATGGCCTCGCGGCCGGGCTGGCGCAGTCCGGCTACGCGGTCGACTGGCTGCGCGATGGCGAGGCTGCGGTGGCGGCGCTGTCGGGCGAGGCGTTCGCCGCCGTGGTGCTCGATCTCGGGCTGCCCCGGCGCGACGGCCTGTCGGTGCTGCGCTGGCTGCGCGGGCGGCACGACGCCACGCCGGTGCTCATCCTCACTGCGCGCGACCGTATCGAGGACAAGGTGCAGGGGCTCGATCTCGGCGCCGACGACTATGTGTTGAAGCCGTTCGACCTCGACGAGGTGGCGGCGCGCCTGCGCGCGCTGGTACGCCGCGCGCACGGTCGTCCGGAACCCCTGCTCACGCTCGGCGACATCGAACTCAACCCGGCGGCGCGCACGGTGACGCGCCGCGGCGAAGCGGTCGAGCTCACCGGGCGCGAATTCGACCTGCTGCACGTGCTGCTGCAGAACGCCGAGCGCGTGCTGACGCGACGCGCACTGGAGGAGCAGCTCTACACCTGGAACGATGCGGTCGACAGCAATGCGCTCGAAGTCCACATCCATCACCTGCGGCGCAAGCTCGGCAGCGAGCTGATCCGCACCGTGCGCGGCGTGGGCTACATGGCGACCGCGCCGTCCTCGCCGGCATGAGCGCCACCTATTCGCTGCGCCGCCGTCTGGTGGGGCTGCTGACCGTCGCCCTCGGCGTGATCTGGCTGCTGGCCGCACTCGCCGCCTACCAGCGCACCCATCACGAGGCCGACGAACTGCTCGACACCCAGCTCGTTCAGCTCGCCGAAACGCTGCTGGCAATCATGGAAGGCGGCGAGGTCGAGCATTTCGTGAAGGAGTTGCAAAAGAACGCGCACGCCTACCCCGTGCCGATCGCGTTCGAGATCTGGCACACCGAGCGTGGCCGCACGCGGCGGCTGGTCAACTCCGAAGGACACACCGGCTTCGACACGCAGATCCCAACCGGTTTCGGCATGATCCCGCATCGTGGCCAATCGTGGCGCATCTACGCCGTGCAGGGGGAGGGCGCCGACTACCAGGTCGTGGTCGGCCAGGCACACGCCGCACGCGAAAGCCTGGCGCGCGAAATCGGCCTCTCGGTCCTGGCACCGGGTGCGCTGGCGCTCCCGCTGATGGCGCTGGCGGTGTGGTGGGGAGTCGGGCGCAGTCTGCGCCCTGTCGACGCCGCCGCCCGCCAGGTCGCCGCGCTCGATCCCCAGCACCTCGCGCCACTCGACGAGGGCGCCCCCCTGCCAAGCGAGATCGCCCCACTGCGCAGCGCGCTCAACACGCTGGTCGGCCGGGTCAACGAGGCGTTCGAGAGTGAGCGTCGCTTCACGGCGGACGCCGCGCATGAGTTGCGCACCCCGCTCGCCGCGCTGAAGGTGCAGGCGCAGGTCGCATCGCGTGCGCAGAGTGACGAGACGCGTCAGCGCGCACTAGCCCAGGTCATCGCGGGCGTCGATCGCATGACCCATCTGGTCGAGCAACTGTTGACGCTGGCGCGTGTCGACCCGGCCAATGCCCCCGCGGCTGTCGCCCCCGTGGATCCGGCCGACGTCGTCGCGGCGGTGTGCGCCGAATTGCTGCAGCAGGCGCGGCAACAGGGCCAGACGCTGGAAGCCGATCTCGCGGGAGTATGTCGCGTGTCGGTGAACCCGGGCTGGCTGCAGATCGCCGTGCGCAACCTCGTCGACAATGCGCTGCGCTACGCCGGCGCGGACGCGCGCATCGAAGTGCGGGTCGCCGCGCAGGACGAAGGCTGCGTGCTCACTGTCGCGGACGACGGCCCCGGTGTGCCGCCGGGCGAACGCGAACGACTCGCCGCGCGCTTCGTGCGTGGCGAGTCGGGTAGCGAAGGCTGCGGCCTCGGGCTGTCGATCGTCGCCCGCATCGCCGCCCTGTCCCATGCGCGACTGGAACTCGGTGACGGCCTGCCGCGCAGCGGCGGCGGGCATGGCTTTGCGGCGACGCTGCGGCTTCCCGTCTCGACCGAATCTCAGCGGTTGTAGCCCGGCCCCATGCCCTTGCCCGGCCCCATGCCCTTGCCGGGTCCCATGCCGGCAGGTGGCATCTCGGGCAGCGTCTTGCCCTGTGCCTTGGCACGCTCCTGCATCTGCTTGTGATGTTCCAGGCGGAATGCCTCGCGCTCCTCCTCGGTTTTGAGGGCGCGCATCCTGGTATGGTATTCGTAGCGTTCCTGGGCAGTCATCAGCTCGGAACCGTACACCACGTCCGGTACCGCATCCGCCGCGTGGACATTGACGGCCAGCCCCATCAGCAGGGCGCAGGCCAGGGTGGACAAACGTTTCATGATCGTTTCCTCTCAGTCGGGGCGTGATGGATGTCGCTGGCCAGGGCCCCGCGACGCGGCCGGCGACAGACGTGCGGAACGCCCTCCACAACGCATTGTTGGTATAGGTCAGGATCGACGCTTGCGCGGCTCGTAATGCGCTACCGCGCGCATGATTTCGGAGTAGGGAAACGCGGCTGGGGTTCCCCAGCGATCGAGTCCTTGCAGCACGCTTGTCGCGATCCCGGCCGCTTCGTCGCCGGCGTCGCCCAGCGCCTGCGCCAGCCCGCGCACGCCGCCGCACTGGGCGCGGATTTCCTTGCCGAACGGCCACGCGGTGCCAGGCTGGATCTTCAGCGCGAACTGCGCATTGGCGTGCAGGGCATCGTGGAATTCGAGGCAGTGCTCGCGCACTGTGGGATCGCCACAGGCGATCGCTTCGCGCTCGGCGAGGTTCAGCGAGCGCGCGCGGTCGCAGACCACGCAGCGGGACAGGAGGGCGCGCTCGAACGGGCACGGATGCCCGATATGCTCGGCACGGGCCTGGCGGTAAGCGTCTTCGTTGTAACCGGACATCGGTTCGGTCTCGCCGGGTGGCTGTGGCGCGACGGCTTCACCAGTCGTCGCCGGAGAGGCTCTTGTCCAGTTCGCGCTCGGCGGTGAGCGTGTCCTGGGCGGCGATCTCGTTGTCGGCGAAGATCATCTTGTACTGGTCGCCGGACTTGGCGTCGAGCGTCTTGCGCATTTCGTTGACCTGCGCCTTGGCTTCCTTGAAGCTTGCCCACTCACCCTGCTTTTCGAGCACCTTGAACATGCCGATGCGGAACACGTAATAGGGCATGATGCCTCCTCAGCTCAGTCTGCCGTGACACTGCTTGTACTTCTTGCCCGAACCGCACGGGCAGGGGTCGTTGCGGCCGACCTTGGGGAAAGCATCGGCCGGCGCCGTGGCGGTTCGTTCCGCTTCGGCGAAATCCTGTGCTTCATCATAGCCGCTGTGCTGGTACTGCACGTTGGAGGGTTCGTGCGGCTCCACCGCCTGCACTTCTTCCGGCGCGCGGATCTGCACGGTGGTGGTGATCTGGGTGACCTCGGCCTTGATTGCGGTGAGCATGGCGGCGAATAACTCGAATGCCTCGCGCTTGTATTCCTGCTTCGGCTGCTTCTGCGCGTAGCCGCGCAGGTGGATGCCCTGGCGCAGCATGTCGAGCGCCGACAGATGTTCGCGCCAGTGGGTGTCGAGACTCTGCAGCATCACCGCACGCTCGAACTGGTGCAGCCCTTCGGCGCCGACCAGCGCTTCCTTCTCCGTGTACTGCGCTTCCGCGGCTTCGCAGATCTTTTTGCGCAGGCCATCCTCGTTGAGCGTCTTGTCTTCTTCCAGCCACTGCGCCAGCGGCAGGTCGAGGGTGAACTGCGCGGCCAGCAGCTTTTCCAGCCCCGCCACGTCCCACTGCTCTTCCATGCTCCCGGGGGCGATGTGCTGGCTGATGGCGTCGTTCAGTACGTCGTCGCGCATGGCGCGGATGGTGTCGGCGATGTTCTCGCTCGCCAGCAGTTCGTTTCGCTGCTCGTAAATGACCTTGCGCTGATCGTTGGAGACGTCGTCGTATTCGAGCAGCTGCTTGCGGATGTCGAAGTTGCGCTGCTCGACCTTGCGCTGCGCGTTCTCGATCGCGCGCGTCACCCACGGATGCTCGATCGCCTCGCCCTCGGGCATCTTCAGGCGGTTCATGAT
>JANJWS010000068.1 GCA_024709425.1 Thiobacillus sp. | reverse complement strand
GGCCGACGATAGCAGCGATCATGGATGGTCTCGCCGTAGAACGCGACGGGACGCATTTTGTCGTCGAGATCCGGCAGCCTGCCGAAGGTGAGGTAATGCGCGAGTACGCCGGTCATCACCACCGGAATGGGCGGACAGCCCGGAACGTTGACGATGGGCCTGTCCTTGACGATGTCGGATATCGCCACCGCACCCGTAGGGTTCGGCTTTGCCTTGGGGATGCCGCCGAAGGCCGCGCAGGAGCCCATCGCCACGATGGCTGCGGCGCCGGCCGCGGCTTCCTTCAGCAGATCCACGTTGGTACGCCCGGCGATGCACGAATACGCGCCGTCGATCCCGAGCGGCACGGAACCGTCGACAATCAGCAGGTACTTGCCGGCGTTGTCCTTCATCGCGGCATGCAATGCGTCCTCGGCCTGATGGCCGGCCGCGGCCATCAGCGTTTCGTGGTAGTCGAGCGACACCATGTCGAAGATCATGCCTTCGAGCGTCGGCGAATGCGAGCGCGTCATCGACTCGGTGCAGCCGGTGCACTCCTGGAACGGCAGCCAGATCACCGACGGGCGCCGTGCCGCGGCGAGCGCTTCGGCCATCGCACGTCCCGCGGTGGGCGGCAGCGCCATCATCGAGGCAAGCGTTGCACAGTACTTGAGAAACGTACGACGGCTGACGCCCTCTCGCACGAGCGTATCGATCAACGGACCCTGCATGATGCCTGCCTCCCTGAATGTGGAAATGGGCCTTACGCTTTCAGCTTAGAGTTCGGATATCAGCACTTCAAGATGTTCGCATCCGGCGGCGACATCCTGCGGCGGCGCCTTCAGCAGTTCCGGCACGAACGTCACCTCGATGAACTGCGCCACCACGGTGCCGCGCGTGTTGCGGTGCGTCACCCACCAGACGCCGGGACACGCCGTCTCGTCGAAGGTCGACTCGCCTTCGGCCTGTACCTGCGCGGCCACCTCGCCCTGCCCGAGCTTTTCGCGCAGCCAGTCGAGGTCCGCCGGGGTGAGCGGCAGTGCCGACAGGTCGAGGGTGGCGGACTCGCCAGTATTGACCAGACGGCGCAGCATTTCGGCCAGTTCGCGCAGGAGCGGCGGTGCGTTGCCGGACAGGGGGGGCGCCGGTTCGATGGGGATGATGTCAGGCGTCATGCTGCCAGGTGCGAATGCGTTCGACGATGGCCGCGCACACGGGCGGGATTGCGGCGGCCACGGCGGGGGTCGGGGCCTCGCCCCAGTCCACTACGTCGGGCTGGATCGCGAAGAGCGCGCGCCGCGCCGGCCAGTGTCCCGCGAGAAGCGCGATGGTGCGCAGGTCGGTGAGCCCGACTTCATGCACCGAGGCCTTGCGGTTGTGGGTCAGGAACGTGTCCATGGCCTCGCCTTCGAGCGCGGTCCACGCCCCCGGGTTGCGCCGCAGTTGCGCGGCGTCGACCACGATCAGCGCGTCGGCATCCTCGATCGGCCCGGCCAGGGTGAACGACAGCGTGCCGCCGTCCAGCAGCGTCACATCCGCCTCCCCGGCAAGTTCCGGCGCAAGCGCGTCGAGCACGTGCACGCCGACGCCTTCGTCCGTCAACAGGGTGTTGCCGATACCGAGCACGAGCGTCTTCATGGACGCAATCTAACAGGCAGATTTTGTAATGGCAACCGCGTGGCCAACTCAAGTATCTGATTGTTCATCACAATTTCGTAATATTCCGAAGGCGCCCCGACGCGACAATTCACTTATACTGAACCCGTTGCCTCTACGGTCGCCGCCCATGTGCCTAGCCATCCCCATGCAGATCGAATACATCGACGGCTTCACCGCGCGCTGTCAGGCCAAGGGTGTGTGGCGCGACGTCAGCCTGTTCATGATGCAGGACGAGCCGCCCGCGGTCGGCGACTTCGTCATGGTGCACGTCGGCTACGCGATCCAGAAAGTCACCGCGGCCGACGCCCGCACCGCGTGGGAACTGTTCGACCAGATCCTGGAAGAGACCCGTGCATGAGCTCGCCGTCGCGCAGGCGCTGGTCGAACAGGTGGAAGGCGTGATCCGCGCGCATCAGGCGCAACGCGCCACGCTTATCCGCGTACGCATCGGCCCGCTCGCCGGCGTCGTGCCGGACCTGCTGGCGAGCGCCTTTCCGCTGGCCGCCGCCGGCCACGCCATGGAACATGCCGCGCTCGAACTCGTCGACGCCCCGATCACCGTGCGCTGCCAGACCTGCGACGCCGAAACCGAAGCCGCCATCAACCGCCTCGTCTGCGGCGCCTGCGGCGACTGGCACACGCAGATCGTTTCCGGCGACGAACTTCTGCTCGAAAGCGTCGAACTCGAAACCACCCCTTCCCTGACCCCTGAATCCTGACCCCTGGCCCCTCGACGATGTGTGACACCTGCGGCTGCAACCTCACCCCCGGCAACCGGCATCTCGCGTTCAAGCCTGTCGCGCCCGGCACCACCGCGGTGTCGGTGCTGAAAGGCTTGCTGGCGAAGAACGACGACCAGGCCACGCACAACCGCGAGCATTTCGACCGCCGCGGCATCCTCGCCCTCAACCTCATGTCCTCCCCCGGCTCGGGCAAGACCGCGCTGCTCGAAGCCACGCTTGCCGCGCTGAAGAATGAATTCACCTGCGCCGTGATCGAGGGCGATCTCGAAACCGAGAACGATGCCGAGCGCATCCGCGCCCAGGGGGTGCAGGCGCACCAGATCGTCACCGGCACCGCCTGCCATCTCGACGCGCATCTGGTGCACGACGCGCTGCACCACATGGCCCTCGACGGCGTCGATCTCCTCTTCATCGAGAACGTCGGCAACCTGGTGTGCCCGGCAAGCTTCGATCTCGGCCAGCACCTCAACGTCACCCTGCTCTCGGTCACCGAGGGCGACGACAAGCCGGCGAAATACCCGGTGATGTTCCGTGCCGCCGACGCCATGCTGCTGACCAAGACCGATCTCCTCGCCGTGCTCGACGACTTCGACCCGGACAAGGCCGAGGCGCACCTGCGCGACCTTGCGAACCCGGCGCCTGTCATGCGTCTGTCGGCGCGCAAGAACCTGGGCATGAACGCCTGGCTCGCCTGGCTGCGTGGCGAACTCGCCGGCCAGCGCGCCCGCGTCGGGGCGGGCCGGACGCGCCGTCCCGCGATCCAGCCCGACGGCGCACAACTGCACAGGGCCCCGGCATGACCGACACCTCCCGCGTCTGGCTGGAGAAAATCCACGCCTTCGAGTTCGATCGCACGATCAAGATCATGAACGTGTGCGGCGGTCACGAACGCTCGATCACCCATTCCGGCCTGCGCGGCGCGCTGCCGAAGTGGCTGGAACTGGTGCCGGGCCCCGGCTGCCCGGTGTGCGTCTGCCCCGAGGAAGACATCTACCAGGCGATCCAGCTCGCCCTGCAGGACCGCGTCATCCTGGTCGCCTACGGCGACATGCTGCGCGTGCCGGTGAACGTTCCCAAGGGCGCGGTGCGCTCGCTCGCCGAGGCGCAGGCCGCCGGCGCCGACGTGCGTCCGATCGCGAGCCCGGTCGAAGCGCGCGTTATCGCCGAGCAGAATCCCGACCGCCAGGTCGTGTTCTTCGCCGCCGGCTTCGAAACCACCACGGCGCCGGTCGCCGCGCTGCTCGCCGAACTGACGCTTCCCTCTCCCGCTCGCGGGAGAGGGGTTGGGGGAGAGGGCGGCAATCTCTCCATCCTGCTCTCCGGTCGCCTCACCTGGCCCGCGGTGGCGATGCTGCTCGACTCCGGCAGCCCCGGCTTCGACGCACTGGTCGCGCCCGGCCACGTTTCCACGGTGATGGGTCCGGAGGAATGGAATTTCGTCGTGGAACAGCACAACATTCCGGCAGCGGTCGCCGGCTTCGGCACCGAGTCGCTGCTCGCCGCGTTCTACTCGGTGCTGCGCCAGTTGAAGACCGGCGAGCGCTTCCTCGACAACTGCTATCTCGAAGTCGCCCACCCCGGCGGCAACCCCACGGCGCTGCGTCTGATGGGCGCGACACTCGACGTCGTCGACGCCAACTGGCGCGGCATCGGCACCATCGCGCACTCCGGCTACGCGCTGAGGCCCGCCTACGCGCAGTACGACGCGCGCCTGCGCTTTCCCGACCACACCGACTCCGAACGCCGCCGCGCCGGCCAGATGCCGCCCGGCTGCGACTGCGCCAAGGTGGTGCTCGGCAAGATCTATCCCAACCAGTGCCGCATCTACGGCAAGGCCTGCACTCCGCGCCATCCGATCGGCCCCTGCATGGTGTCGGACGAGGGTGCGTGCAGGATCTGGTGGGCCGGCGGCGTGCGCGTGGCCGCCGATGCCTGAGCGCATCGCCCGGCACATCGCGATCAGCGGCCGGGTGCAGGGCGTCGGCTTCCGCCCCTTCGTCTACCGCATGGCGCGCGCGCACCGCATCGCCGGCTGGGTGCGCAACGTCAACGGTGCGGTGGAAATCCACGCCGAGGGCACACCGGGCGACGTGCGCGCCTTCATTGAGGCCTTGCCGAGGGAAGCGCCCCCGCTGTCAGCGCCGGGACCGCTCAGCGTGGCCGAGTGTGCGCCGGAACATGGCGACGCCTTCGTCATCCTCGATAGCGAGTCCGCCCGCGAGGCCGACATTCACCTGCCTGCCGACGGCTTCGTCTGCACCGACTGCCTCGCCGAGCTCGACGACCCCGCCAACCGCCGCCACCGCTACCCGTTCATCAACTGCACCCAGTGCGGCCCGCGCTATACGTTGATCACCGCGCTGCCCTACGACCGCCCCAACACCGCCATGCGCGATTTCGCGCTGTGCGCGGATTGCCGCGCGGAATATGAAAACCCGCTCGACCGCCGGTTTCACGCCGAGCCGATCGCGTGCCCGGTGTGCGGGCCGCACCTCATGTTCGCGCCCTTCCCCCTCTCCCCCACCCCTCTCCCCCGAGGGGAGAGGGGATTGACCGCCGAGGCCGCACCGACCGCCACCGGAATGCTTGCTCCCTCCCCCTTGAGGGGGGAGGGCCGGGGAGAGGGTGAGGCGCATGCGCACGATAACGATGGCGAACCGCACCCCATCTCCCCCACCCCTCTCCCCCGAGGGGAGAGGGGACTGACCGCCGAGGCCGCACCTACCGCTACCGGAGCGCTTGCTCCCTCCCCCTTGAGGGGGGAGGGCCGGGGAGAGGGTGAGGCGTGCGCACACGATAGCGATGGCGAAGCGCACCCCCTCTCCCTCACCTCTCTCCCCCGCGGGGAGAGAGGATCCTGCGACGAGGCCGCACTCGCCGCCACGGTCGCCGCCTTGCGCGCCGGCCAGATCGTCGCGGTGAAAGGCGTCGGCGGCTACCACCTGCTGTGCGACGCCTGCAACGACACCGCGATCCTCGCGTTGCGCGCACGCAAGCCGCGGCCGGCGAAACCCCTGGCAGTGATGTTCCGCGACCTCGACGCCATGCGTGCCGCTGCATATACGACGCCGGAACTGGAAGCTTTCCTCGCCGCGCCCGAACGCCCCATCGTGCTGCTGCCCCAGCGCACCGACAGCACCCTGTCGCCGCACATCGCGCCCGGCCTCGCCGAAGTCGGCTGCCTGTTGCCCTACTCGCCGCTGCATGCGCTCCTGCTCGCCGACTTCGGCGGGCCGCTCGTCGCCACCTCGGGCAACCTTTCCGGCGAGCCGGTGCTGACCGACAACAGTGAAGCGCAGTCACGCCTCGCGCATCTCGCCGACGCCTTCCTCCACCACGACCGCCCCATCGTGCGCCCGGCCGACGATCCGGTGTACCGCCCCATCGCCGGCGCGCCGCGGCCGATCCGCCTGGGACGCGGCAGCGCGCCGCTGGAACTCGATCTGCCGAGCGCGCTCGCGGAACCCGTGCTGGCCCTCGGCAGCCACATGAAGAACACAGTGTGCCTCGCCTGGGGCACGCGCGCGGTCGTCTCGCCGCACATCGGCGAACTCGACACCGCGCGCAGCCTCGACACCCTGGCGCAGGTCGCCGACGACCTGCAGCGGCTGTATCAGGTTCGCGCGACGCGCCTCCTGCTCGACCGCCATCCCGGTTACGGCTACCGCCGCTACGCACGCGAGCGCGGACTGCCGACGTTCGAGGCCTGGCACCACTTCGCGCATGCCTCGGCGCTGGCGTGGGAATTTCCGCACGGGAAGGACTGGATCGTGTTCGCCTGGGACGGCACCGGCCTCGGCGCGGACGGCAGCGTGTGGGGGGGCGAGGCGCTCGTCGGCGCACCGGGCCGCTGGCGGCGTGCGGCGTCGATGCGACCGTTCCGCCTGCCCGGCGGCGACCGCGCCGGGCGCGAGCCGTGGCGTGCCGCCGCAGCGCTGCTCTGGGAAACCGGCGC
>JANJWS010000053.1 GCA_024709425.1 Thiobacillus sp. | reverse complement strand
GCGCGCTGGTTGGCCGACGCCTGGGACACCTTCTCGATCAGCAGCTGCTCGACCTTGTTGCGCGCCGAGTAGCGCTTCACCCGCGCGGTGCCGGGGTCGATCACGTAGCGGATGCCGGGTACGGTGAGCGAGGTCTCGGCGACGTTGGTGGCCAGCACGATGCGCCGCAGCGCCTGGGTGGGCTTGAAGATCGCGTCCTGCTCGGCGACCGACAGGCGGGAGAACAGCGGCAGGATTTCGGTGCCGGGCGGATGGTGCTTGCGCAGCGCCTCCGCGGCATCGCGGATCTCGCGCTCGCCAGGCAGGAACACGAGGATGTCGCCGGAGCCCAGTCGCGCGAGTTCGTCGGTGGCGTCGAGGATGGCAGTGATGTCGTTTTGGGCATCACGTTTGCTCCCATCGATCGCCTTGGGCCTGGCCTTCGCCCCCTCCCCCGCTCGCGGGCCCTCTCCCCCGGCCCCTCCCCCGCGAGCGGGGGAGGGGAGATCGTCGCGCTCGACGGGCCGCCAGCGGATCTCGACCGGATAAAGGCGCCCGGAGACCTCGATCACCGGCGCGCCGTCGAAATGCTTCGAGAAGCGCTCGGCGTCGATGGTCGCCGACGTGATCACCACCCTGAGATCGGCGCGCTTTTCCAGCAGCGTCTTCAGGTAGCCCAGCAGAAAATCGATATTGAGGCTGCGCTCGTGCGCCTCGTCGATGATGAGCGTGTCGTAGCGCGACAGCAGCGGGTCGCCCTGGCTCTCCGCGAGCAGGATGCCGTCGGTCATCACCTTGATCGCGGTGTCCTCGCGCACCTTGTCGGTGAAGCGCACCTTGTAGCCGACCAGGCCACCGAGTTCGGAACCCAGCTCCTGCGCGATACGTGCCGCCACCGAACGCGCGGCGATGCGGCGCGGCTGGGTGCAGCCGATGAGCTTCCCCGGACGCGCCGCGTCAGATTCTCTCTGCGCCTCCAGGCACATCTTGGGGATCTGCGTGGTCTTGCCCGAACCGGTCTCGCCGCACAGGATCAGCACGCGATGCGCGCGCAGCGCCGCGAGGATATCGTCGCGGCGCGCGGAAACGGGAAGCTCAGGATAGGAAATGCGCAAAGGCGGATTCAAGTGGCAGGACTCAAGTTGCAGGGTTCAATAAAAATCCGATATCGGGCCGAGAGCGGTCCTTTAGCGCCCCCGGTAGGAGCGGCGCCCTCGCCGCGATTTTCGGACGGAGGGAAAAAGCATCGCCGATCGGGCCGGGGGCGGCCCTCCTACTTGTTGCGGAGGTACCGCGCATCATCGAAGCTTTCCAGCCAGGTCGGACGATACACGGCCATCAGCGTGACCGCCATGCCGGTCATGAACGCCTCGCCCCAGCCGATCAGCAGGACGACGTAAGGCGTGTAGTGGTCGAGCAGGTAATCCAGCCGATACGCACCCGACGCCGCCATCAGGGCCGTCACGGCAAGCCCGAGCGCCACCACCGACAGCAGCGCGCCGAAGAATCCGTTGCCCAGCACGTAGATGAAAAAATGATTCGGCAGCCGGCGCTCCAGGATGCGCTGCACGTTCCAGCTCACCCACGCCGGCACCGCCGCCAGCAGCAAGGTGTCGAGGCCGACCGCGACAAGGCGGCCATGCCCGAACGCCACGTTCGCCAGCAGGATCAGCATCCCCGCACACACCGCACGCCAGAACCCGAACATGAGGGTGAGCGCCGCGATGCCATACAGATGAAACGCCAGACCCGGCTTCACTCCGGTGCGAATCTGCCACAGTGCCAGCACGGCCACCGTCGCGCCCAGAAAGACGTTGAGTCGCGCCGGTTCGGCGAGCCGCCGCCAATCGCCGGACGCAAGCCAGCGCCAGGCGAGGAAGGCCAGCCCCACCCAGCCGGCAGCCAGAAAAGTGTCAGGCACAGCCAGGGAAGACAAGTCCAGCGCGGTAGAATTCATCCTCAAATTTTACGCGATGCCCCGCCCATGACCGCTTCTTCCCGCCCCTTGTCCGACGACGAACTGTCTGCCTATGACGATCTGCTGCAGGCAGCGGGAGCACACAGCGACCACCCGCTTTCGGTGGAAGAGCTCGACGGCTTCACCGCGGCGCTGCTGGTGATGCCGCGCCAGGTGCCCGCCGAGGAATATCTGCCGGTGCTGTTTGGCGACGCGGGGCTCGACGCCCTGCCCGACGACGCGGCACGGCGTTTGTTCCAGGACTGCTTCGAGCGCCGTCGCAACGAGATCGCACGCGGACTCGCCGCCCCCGTGGAAAACCTTGCCGACCCCAAGGCCTATGCGCCGCTGATCGTCGACTGGGCCGCGGTTCTGAAGGAGATGTCGAGGCAGGACGCCGAGGCACTGCAGGACGAAGACATCCCGCCCTACGCACAGCTGTGGGCAGCCGGGTTCCTCGTTGCGGTGGAACATTGGGAAGACGATTGGGCGCTGCCCGAAGGCAGCAAGGATGAAAACTATGTCGACGCCTGCCTCGACCCCTTCTACACACTCATCACCCCCGAAGCCGAGTGGACGCCGGAAGAACGCAAGCTCAGCCGCGAAGCGCACGTCGCCAACGCCATCTGGGCCGTCTACGACCTGCGCGAGTTCTGGCTCGACCGCGGCCTCGCCCCGCGCGAGCCCATCCGCAAGGCGCCCGAACCCGGCCGCAACGATCCCTGCCCCTGCGGCAGCGGCAAGAAGTACAAGAAGTGCTGCGGCGCCGACGCCTGACTGGAGAGCAGGATCTAGGATCTAGGGATTAGGATTTAGGGAATGAGCGGCCGGAGGCCGCGATATTTTTAGCCCCTAGCCCCAAACCCCAAGCCCCAAACCCCCAAACCCCAACCCCCAACAAACAACCACAAACACCCCAACACCAACACCACACCCCCCCAAGCCACAAAAACGAGAGAGCAAAGCCAAAAACCCACCACACAACACCCCACA
>JANJWS010000037.1 GCA_024709425.1 Thiobacillus sp. | reverse complement strand
AGCACTTCCAGTTGACGCGTGGTGAGCGCCGCCTTGGGCACGGGCTCGCCCGGACGCGTGCGCGCGTCGAGCAACTGGCTGGTAATGCGCGGCGAGAGGTAGGTCTGACCCGCCGCCACGGCATCGAGTGCCGCCTGTAGTTCCAGCGTCGCGGCATCCTTCAGCAGGTAGCCGGAGACGCCGATTGCCAGCGCGCGGTTCACGTACTCTTCGGCCGCATGCATCGAGAGGATGATGACGCGTGTGTGGGGCACCTTGGCGCGGATGCGCTCGGCAGCCTGCAGGCCGTTGAGGCCGGGCATCGTGATGTCGAGCAGGGCAATGTCGGGGGCGTGATCGAGGGCGAGCGCAACCGCCTGTTCGCCGTTTTCGGCTTCGATGACGGTGGCGACGTTGTCCATGCCGTCGAGCAGGGCGCGCAGGCCGGCGCGGACGAGGGTATGGTCGTCGGCGAGCAGCAGGTGCAGGGGCTCCATGCGTCAGGGCTCTCTGGCGACGGCGGTCAGCGGGAAACGGGCATGCACGCAGGTTCCATCGCCCGCGACGCTGGCGATGGAAAGGTCGCCACCGGCCAGCGTTGCGCGCTCGTGCATGCTCAGCAGGCCAAGACTGGCGCCCTGCAGGGCGCGAGCCCGGGCGGCCTCGACATCGAAGCCGCGGCCGTCGTCGCTGACTTCGAGGTAGCAATGGCCGGGGTCGGTCTTCAGCGCGATGCGTACCTTGGCGGCATCGGCGTGGCGCAGCGCGTTGGTGAGGGTTTCCTGAACGATGCGAAAGCATGCGGTCTCGGCCTGCGGCGCGCAACAGGGCACCTCCTCCGGCGCGTCCAGTTCGATGATGGGGCCGTCTTCGCAGGTGTGGCGCTTGACCAGCCAGTGCAGCGCGGCGCGCAGGCCGAGGTCGTCGAGCTGGGGGGGGCGCAGGTCCAGCGAGAGTTGGCGCACCTGGTCGAGCACGTGCCCCGCGGCCGCCGCGATCTCGCCGGCGAGGTGGCGTGCCGGATCGTCGCCCAGGCGGCGGGCCAGCGTATCCAGGCTGAGCTTGATGGCGGTGAGCGACTGGCCGATCTCGTCATGCAGTTCTCGTGCGATGTGGCGCCGCTCGGTTTCCTGCATTTCCAGCATGCGGTTGGACAGGGCCTGCAGGCGCTGCTTGGCGGCGAGCAGTTCCAGTTCGTTGCGCCGCCGCGCCCGGCGCATGCCGGCCTCGCGCAGTTCGCGCTGGATGGCCCCGCCGAGCCGCGTCAGGTTGTCCTTGAGAAGGTAGTCATGGGCGCCTGCCTTCATCGCCGCCACGGCGACGTCCTCGCCGATGTTCCCCGAGACGATGATGAAGGGGATATCCGGGTCGAACGCGAACACCTGGCGCAATGCCATCAGCCCCGTCAATGCGGGCAGGGCATAGTCCGACAGCACGATGTCCCAGCGTGCCGTGCGCAGCACGCGGTCGAGTTCGTCTGGTGTCTGTACCAGCGCATGCTCCGGGACGTAGCCGGCGATGCGCAGCGCGCGCAGCAGCAGGGCGACGTCATCGGCTGAGTCCTCGACCAGAATCACCCGCAGGGGCTCGCGCATCGCCGGTGGGTTTGCCGTATCCGTCATGATCCTGGAAAGACCCGGTTGAAATGGTCGGATGATACGTCATAATCCGCCGCACGAATCCGCTGTGCGAAGCATCGGGAATTCCCTGATCTTGTATCGGATATTTCCCGATTCAAGAAGAGTGTAAATGAAACGATAATTGCTGCAGCGAGCAGTCGCGGCGCTATGTCCCCCCGAGGAGAACGGGGGCCGGATTTCGCCTCTCTTCAATCAATAATAATGACTGATCACCTGTTACCTGATGCGGCCATGCGTGCCGCGGCCATCGGTCGATCCCCGGATGACGCACACGGGGGGGCATGGCGGTCATGCAAGCCGTGGCGGCGTGCACGCGGGGATGTCGATGCCCGTTCCTGAGCGGCGCTCGACCGGCTGGCGCCCGAGCATCGGCGGCAAGGTCATTTTCCTGTTCCTGGTCCTCGCGCTGGCGAGCGGGGGCGGCTGGCTGGCGATGCACCGCACCATGGCCCGCCTCGATGGCGCCGCCACCGACATCAACCGCTACGGCAGCCTGCGCTACCTCAGCCAGAGGATCCAGTTGGTGCTGCGGACCCCCACACCCGGGCAGGCGGCGGAGGTGGAACGCATGATCGCGGAGTACGAAGCCAACCTCGGGGCGATGGAGGTGGCACGCGACGCGGACAGCGCCCGGCCCGCGCTCGATGCGGTGCGAGCCGAATGGCTGCCGTACCGGGATGCCGTCCGGCGTTTGCTGGGGGAGGGCGGGACACAGCGCGATCCGGCGGCGCTCGACAGCCTGTCGCACAAAGCGGATGTATTGCTCGACATGGCCAACCAGGCAACCTGGGCGTTGAGCGACCACATCACCGACCTGCAGGCGCGCACGCGGTCCAACCTTCTGCTGATCGCCGTGTTCAACGCGCTGGTCCTGCTGCTGGCTTACGCTTATGTCCGCCGTCGGATTGCGCGGCCGCTGCATGATCTGGCCCAGGTCAGCCTGCGTTTCGCAGGGGGTGACTACGGCGCGCGCAGCGGCTTTCATTCGCACGATGAAATTGGCCGCCTGGCGGCATCGTTCGACTTCATGGCGGAAGAGACCGGGCGCCACATCGGCATCATCGCGGCCGATCTCGAGGACATCCGCAACAAGGAGGCCGAGCTGCGCAAGCTCTCCCAGGCCATCGAGTGCAGCCCGGCGTCGGTCATCATCACCGACGCGGCGGGACGGATCGAGTACGTCAATCCGCGCTTTGTCGAGCTCACTGGCTATCGCGGCGACGAGGTGATCGGGCGTACCCCCGCTCTGCTGCAATCTGGGCAGACATTGCCCGAGACCTACCGGCAGATCTGGGAGGTGATCCGCTCCGGCGGGGTGTGGCGCGGCGAATTGCTCAACCGGCGCAAGGATGGCGAGCTGTTCTGGGAAAACACGCAAATTTCGCCGGTACGCAATGCGGCGGGCGACATCGTCCACTTTGTTGCGGTGAAGGAGGATGTCACCGCGAGGAAACGAGCCGAGGAGAACCTGGCCCTGCTCAATGTCGAACTGGAGCAGCGCGTTGCCGCACGTACCCGCCAACTCGAAGTCGCAAACCGGGAACTACAGGATTTCAGCCATTCGATCTCGTTCGACTTGCGTACTCCCTTGCGTGCGATCCAGGGATTCGCCGAGGCGATCGAGGAAGACGCGCACGCGGCGCTGCCTGCCGAATCGCTTGATCACCTGCGTCGGATCCGGGCGGCGGCCGTGCGCATGGGCGAGCTCATCAATGATCTGCTCCAGTTGGGACGGGTCGGCCGGGTGGACTTCATGGCCCAGCCGGTCGATTTGAGCCATCTGGCCCGGTCGATTCTCGACGAGCTGGCCCGTTCGGATCCGGAGCGGCGCGTGGAGGCCACGGTCGAGCCCGGCCTGATCGTCAGCGGCGACACACGCTTGCTGCGTCTCGCACTGGAGAACCTGCTTGGCAATGCCTGGAAGTTCACGGTGGGACGTGATCCGGCGCGGATCGCCTTCGAGCGTGCCCCCGACGCGGGCCCGGATACATTCAGGGTCCGTGACAACGGCGTGGGCTTCAACATGGACTATGCCGGCAGGCTGTTCCAGCCTTTCCAGCGCCTGCATGCGACCGGACGCTTCGAGGGCACGGGCATTGGGCTCGCCACGGTGAAGCGCATCGTCGAGCTTCACGGGGGACACATCCGCGCGAACAGCACGCCGGACCAGGGCGCCGAGTTCTGCTTCGATATCCCCGAACCATCGTCGCCGGAAGCGCGCGGGGCGCTGGAGACGCGCGCCGCTGAAGAGGCCGTGGCGTGACGGTGGAGCAGTTCCGCGGGCTCAGCCTGCGCATCCTGGTGCTCGCAGCGCTTGCGCTGCTGCCCGTGCTCCTGCTGATGGCCTACCAGGGGTGGACCCAGACCGGGAAGAAGATTGCCGAGGAACGTACCCGGGCGACCCATCTCGCCGAATTGCTTGCGCGCGAGCAGACGTTGCCCTTCACGCTCAGCCGGCAGTTGCTGCACAGTCTGGCGATGATGCGGTTCTTCGGGGTGCCAGTGGACCACGCCGCATGCCAGGGCAAGTTGAAGCAGGCGGCGGCGGAAAATCGGTACGTCGCGGATATCCATTTCTATTCACCCGACGGCGAACTGCTCTGTGCCGCGTCGGGCACGCGGATGCCCCCTGCCGCGGACCGTGCGTGGTTCCGGCAGGCGCTCGCCGAGCGCCGCCCGGTGGTGAGTGACTATCTGGAGACGGCGGACAGGGGCGACGGCATGATCGCCATGGCCATGCCCGTGTCGGACGGCCAGGGGGTGCGGGCGGTGCTGGTGCTAGCGCTCGACCTCGGCTGGATCGGGCACGCGCTGGCCACCGTGCCGGTGGCGCCGGAGACGAACATCGTCCTCGTCGATGGTGCCGGCACCGTGCTCGCACCGGAGCGCTGGCGCGGCATGTCGGTGGCCGAGCATCCCGTCTTCAAGCGCATTTCCGGGATTACCCGCCCGGCCAGCTTCGAAGCCGTAGGTATCGATGGCGTGGAGCGCATCTTCGTTGCGCGGCCGCTCAACACGGACCTGGGCGGACGCAGCTACCTGTGGGTCGCGGCCCCCAAGAGTTCCGCCTCGCGCGCGGCATTCAACGATTTCCTCAGTGGAACCCTGCTGGTGTTCGTGACGGTGCTGGCCTTCATGGCGGCCATCTGGTGGGAAGGCAGCCGGGTCGTGCTGCGGCCGGTGCGCCACCTGCGCGAGGCTACCCGGCAATTGAGCCGTTCACAGTGGCCAGCGCGGACCAATCTGCCGCACAGCGACGATGAGATCGGCCAGCTTGCCGCCTCCTTCGACGTAATGGCCGAGCAGATCGAGGCGCGCGAACTCGAGCTGGAGCATTCGCGCGAATCGCTGCTGCGGGCGAACCGTACGCTGCGCCTCCTGTCGGCGGTCAAGGACGTCGCGGGCCGAGCCACCGACGAAGCAAGCCTGCTGGATGCCCTGTGCCAGACGGTGGCGCGCATGAGCGGGTGTAACGTGGTGTTCATCGCGCGCTCGGGCGATGAGCCGAACCACACACCCGTCATCGTCGCGCAGGAGGGCGTGCCGGCAGCCTGGCGCGAGCGGATATTCCTGCCCAGGGACTGTACGTTCATGGATCCGGCGGGAACCGTGCTGCGCACCGGGCGCGCCTGCGTACTGCATGCGGTCAGCCAGGACACCGGCGTCACCCCGTGGGGCGAACTCGCGAGCGAACTCGGCATTCAGGCGATCGCCAGCCTGCCGGTGCGTGTCGAGGGCCGCGTGTGGGGCATTCTGCTGCTTGCCTCGACGCAGCGAGACACCTTCGATGAGGAGGAAACCCGCCTGCTCGAGGAACTCGCGGCCGATCTCGGACGTGGCATCGAAACCCTCCGCCTGCGCGCGGAAAAGCAGGCCGCGGAAGATGCGCTGCGGCGAATGATGCTGCAGCTCGAACAGCGCGTCGCCGAACGTACTGCGGAACTCGAACAGGTCAACCGCGAACTGGAAGCTTTCAGCTATTCCATCTCGCACGATCTGCGTGCGCCGCTGCGCGCCATCGATGGCTTCGCCCAGGCGCTCGACGAGGAGTGCGGCGAGCGCCTCGACACGAAGTGCTGCGATTACCTGGCGCGCATACGAGGCGCCCATCAGCGCATGAGCCGTCTCATCGACGACATGATCGAACTTGCACGGATCTCCCACAGCGAGATGGTGCTGACGGAAATCGATCTGTCAGCACTCGCGACGGAAATCGGTGCCGAGCAGGCTGCCGCAGAGCCATCGCGCGTCGTGAAGCTGACCGTCGCGCCGGACATGACCGTTCGTGCCGACCCGGTCCTGCTGCGTGTCCTGGTGCAGAATCTGCTGGAGAATGCGTGGAAATACACGGCGCATACTCGCCAGCCGGAAGTCGAGTTCGGTCACACCCGGCTTCCCTCCGGCGAGCACGCCTATTTTGTCCGCGACAACGGGGCCGGTTTCGACATGGCCTTCGCCGACCGGTTGTTCCGCCCGTTCGGCCGCCTGCACCGCGCCGAGGACTATCCGGGCACAGGCATCGGGCTCGCCACCGTCGCCCGCATCGCCAGCCGCCATGGCGGGCGCGTCTGGGGCGAAGGCGAGAAGGGGCGGGGTGCCACCTTCCATTTCGTGCTGGGCTGACCCGCTGCGTCTGTCCGGTGCTGGCGCAGCGTTTCTGGCGCCGCCCTGAATCATCGAGTGTTTTCCATGCTTCCGCCAGGCCGAGTCCTGGAGACGCCATCGGGCCGTCTTTTCGTACCAGTTACGGAAGCCCTTTTGACGGTATGTATGACGGTATTTCGTCTATAAGATGAAAAAGTATCTTCTGGACGACTTGCCATGGCCCGGACCGCCATTCCGCTCACCGACGAATGCATCCGGCAGACCGTGCCGGCTGCCAGGCCACTCAAGCTGGCCGACGGCGGCGGCATGTATCTGCTGGTGCGCCCGGATGGCTCGCGGTACTGGCGCCTGGATTATCGCTATGACGGCAAGCGCAAGACGCTGGCGCTGGGTGTATACCCCGATGTGGCGCTGGACGCGGCGCGGCAGCAGCGTGAAATGGCGCGCGCGCTGCTGTCGGCGGGCCAGGATCCGGGCGCGGTGCGCCGGGCGGTCGGGCGGCCGGTCTCGGTCGCCGGGCAGGCGGCCGCGCTGGCTGCCCTGCGCGAGAGCGAGGAGCGCTTCCGCCTGCTGCTGGATTCATCGCCCGAAGGCATCTTCGGGGTGGACACCGAGGGCATCTGCACCTTCGTCAACCGCGCCTGTCTCGAGATGCTCGGCTACACCCGTGAGGAAATGCTTGGCCATGCGGTCCACGCGCTGATTCACCATACCCACCCGGACGGAAGTCCCTATCCGAAGAGCGAATGCCGGGTACGGCTCGCGACGCTGGCGGGCGAAGCGTGCCACGTCGATGACGAGGTGCACTGGCGCAAGGATGGCACCAGTCTCCCCGTGGAATACCGCTCGCAACCCCTGTACCGGAATGGCCAGGTGGTCGGTACGGTGGTCACCTTCGTCGATATCAGCGAGCGCAAGCGCATGGAAGCGGCGCTGCGCGAAAGCGAGGAGCGCTACCGGCTCATTTCCAGCGTCTCCACCGATTTGCTGTATTCCTGTGTACGCGGGGCGGATGGCCGTTTCGCGATCGACTGGGCGAGCTCTTCTGTCGATCGCATCTTCGGCTATTCGATCGAGGAAATCCGTCAGCGTGGCTGCTGGCGCTGCTTCGTGCATCCGGAGGACCTGTCCGAGTTCGACCGCAACGTCACCGGCCTCGAACCGGGGCAACGCAGCGAATGCGAGCTTCGCATTCTGGCGCCGGACGGTGGGGTCCATTACATCCGTGCCTATTCGCTGGTGGTGGCGGATCCCCTCACCGGCGGACATCGCCTGTACGGGGCCTGCCAGGACATCACCGAGCGCCGTCGTGCAGAAGAGGCCTTGCGCGCCAGCGAAGTGCGGTTCCGTACACTTGCCGAACAATCCACCGACTGGATCTGGCTGATCGACGTATCCGGGCGGCATCTCTACAGCAACCCGCGTGGTATTGCCGCGCTCGGCTATGACATCGGCGAGTTCATGGCCAGGCACCCGGAGGAGGTCGTGCATCCGGAGGATCTGGCGCTGTTCCATGCGACGCTGGCCGAGGCCGTGGCGGGGCAGCGCGGCTGGTCCAACGTGGCGCTGCGCTGGCGTCACCACAATGGAAGCTACCGGATCTTTGAATCGAACGCCGCCCCGGTGTTCGACGAAAAGGGAAAACTGGCGGGTTTTCAGGGTGTGGACCGCGACGTCACCGAACGCTGCCAGGCCGAGGAACGCATCGAGTACCTGGCCCACCACGACGTGCTCACCGGCCTGCCCAACCGGGTGCTGCTGCGCGATCGCTTCGAGCATGCGGTCGCCCAGGCGGCGCGCGCGCAATCGCGGGTGGGGCTGTTGTTTCTCGACCTCGACAACTTCAAGGTGGTCAACGACACACTGGGCCACGCCGCCGGCGACGAGCTGCTGCTTTCGGTGGTTACCCGTCTTGCGCGCTGCACCCGTCACAGCGACACCATCAGCCGCCAGGGGGGAGACGAATTCATCCTGCTGCTCGATTCCGTGCCGGACCAGGAAGCGGTCGAGCGGGTCGCCGGCGAAATTCTCGAACAGCTCGGCGAGCCGGTGTCGATTGGCGGCCACGAGTTGAGCGCGTCGTGCAGCATCGGCATCGCGATCTACCCGGAGGACGGGGAAGACTTCGACCGCCTGCTGCAGAAGGCCGACACGGCGATGTACAACGCCAAGAACGCCGGCCGCAACACCTACCGCTTCTTCGACGAGCAGATGAACCGTCAGGCGCACGAGCACCTGATGCTGCAGAACCGCCTCCACCAGGCGCTCTACCGCGCGGAACTTCACCTGCACTACCAGCCGCAGGTGGATACCCTCAGCGGGCGGGTGATCGGCACGGAGGCGCTGCTGCGCTGGAACAATCCCGACCTCGGCGCGGTGTCGCCGGCACGTTTCATCACGGTGGCCGAAGATTGCGGCCTCATCGTCTCGATCGGCGCGTGGGTGCTGGAGCAGGCCTGTCGGCAGGCACAGGCCTGGCGCAACGCGGGGTTGCCCGAGCTCGTGATGTCGGTGAACCTTTCCGCCATGCAGTTCCGCCGCGCCGGCCTCGTCGAGGCCGTCTCCGGCGCGCTCCAGCGCAGTGGATTGCCGCCTCGTCTGCTCGAACTGGAACTTACCGAATCCATCCTGCTGCAGGATGTGGAGCACACCCTCGACACCGTGCGGACGCTCAAGGCGCTCGGCGTGCGCCTGTCGATTGACGATTTCGGTACCGGCTATTCCTCGTTGAGCTACCTCAGGCGCTTCGCCGTAGACCGGCTGAAGATCGATCGTTCCTTCGTGCAGGAAGTCAACGCCGACCCCGACAACGACGCCATCGTCCGCGCCATCATCCAGCTTGCCAAGAGCCTGCGCCTCGGCATCATCGCCGAAGGCGTGGAGACCGCGGGGCAACTCGCCTTCCTGCGCGCGGCAGGCTGCCACGAGGTGCAGGGCTTCCTGTTCAGCCGCCCTCTGCCGGCGGCGGAGGTCGAGGCAATGCTACGGGAATGGGGCATCGAAGGTGAAGGGTCGAGAGTGGAGAGTGGAGAGCGATGAACGGTTGAGCCCCTCCCCTTGAGGGGGGAGGGAGACCGCCCGTGGAAACGGAAGCGCTGCACTTGCCGCGCACATCTCTACTCCCGCTCTCCACTCTCGACTCACTCCTCACTCCTCACTCCTCGCTCCTCGCTCCTCGCTCCTCATCAGTCAACGGTTCTTCGGTGTCGATCTGGTGCTGCAAGACCGCGAGGTCGGCTTCGGACGCGTCACCGCCAGCTTGGGCGCGCCGCACGATGCGTGCGCGCAGGGTGGGGACGTCCACGGGAAAATCGAGAATGTGGAACGGCACACCACGCGCGCGCGCAGTGTCGCGCAGGAGGTCGCGCTGCCAGCGGGCAATGAAGGTGGCGTCGACGATGACGGGCCAGCCAGCATCGAGTAGGTGACCCGCCTGCTCGGCGAGATGCGCGTAGGTGCGCCGGGTGGCATCCCCGGCATAGAGGTCTTCGCCGACGCCGGAGCCACTTCTTGCCAGGGCTTCGAGGCCGGCCAGGCGCTTGCGTTCGATGTCGGAGCGCACGCGGATGGCGCCGGGTGCCTGCATCAGGTGGCGCGTCACGGTGGTTTTGCCGGAACCGGACAGGCCGTGGGTGATGTCGAGGTACGGGGCGGGGGGGCGGGTGATCCGCGTGGCGAGATCGAGCAGCGCGCGCACATCGGCATGGGCCGCGTCGCGCGCTGGTCCCGTGATCTGAGCGCCGCGCAGGGCCGCAACCTTGGTGCGTACCAGGGCACGGTAGACGGCGTAGTAGCGCAGCAGGGCGAGGCCGGCGAAATCGCCCATCTGCTCCAGCCAGGTGTTGAGAAAGAGCCATGCCCAGGCGTCGTGACCGCGTTGCAGCAGGTCCATGTAGCAGAAGGCGATCTCGGCCTGGACGTCGATCCAGCGCAGCGCTGGATCGAATTCGATGCAATCGAACACCAGCAGCCGGTCGTCGACCCAGGCGAGGTTGCCCAGATGCAGATCGCCGTGGCACTCGCGTACCCAGCCGGCGCGCTTTCGCCCGGACATCAGCGGCGCCAGTCGCGCGTGCTCGGCGATACTCCACTGTTCCAGTGCGTCGAGCTTTGCATGATCGTCGGCGTCAAGGTGCGGCGCGATCTGCGCAAAGTTCTGCGCGACCGGCTGCCACACCGCGTCGGCTTCACCCCATGGGCTGTCGGCGGGTGCACGCGCGCAGTCCTGCGCGTGGAAGCGTGCGAGGGTGGTGGCGATTGCCTCGATCTTCGCCGCATCCAGGTCGCCCGCGGCGTCGAGTTGGTCGAGCGTGGCATCGGCGGGAAACTGCCGCATCTTCACCGCGTATTCGAAGGGCGCGCCGGCACCATTGACGCGCGGCGCCTCAGGGGTGCCGCTGAGGGGTACCACATCGAGATAGATGTCGGGGGCGAGTCGCCGGTTGAGGCGCACCTCCTCGCGACACGCGTCGAGGCGCTTGTCGAGGCTGGAAAAATCCAGAAAACCGAGGTCGAGCGGCTTCTTTACCTTGTACGCATAGTCGCCGGTGAGCAGTACCCAGGAAATGTGCGTCTCGATCAGCCGGACCGGGCCGACCGGGTGATCGTAGCTGGCCGGCTCGAGCAGGCCGCAGACCAGTTGCGGCATGTCGTCCATCACCGCCTCCCGTTGCGCTTACAACTGGCGCGCGTAATCCTCCAGTTGCCGCTTGGCGGCGTCGAAGGCGTCGCGCAGCGCGACGTAGGCGTCCTCGCTGGCCTGCCGGTCGACGACGATTTCCTTGCCCGGCACGCCGAGGTCGATGCGTACATTGAAAGGCTTGCCCTGTTGCGAGTGCTTGGCGAGCTGTTCCACCACCACCCGGCAGCTGACGATGTCGGCGAAATACTGTTCGAGCTTGTGCGCCTTGTCGCGAATATGCGTTTCCAGGGCATCCGAGTGTTCCATGTCGCGGAAAGTGATTTGCAGTGGCGTTTTCATTGTGGGCTCCGTCGGATCAGAGTTTGGGGTGGCCTTCGTGGGCATACTGCCTTTCACGTTTCTCCTGGCAGACGATGCAGCGCTTGGCGGTGGGGTAGGCTTGCAGCCGAGCGAAGGCGATGTCGTCGCCGCAATCGACGCAGATTCCATATGCCCCGGCCTTGATGCGCTGGAAGGCGCCCTCGATGTCACGCAGGGCCTGGATGTGCCGATCCAGTTGGTGCACGTTGAAATCGGCGAGCGCATTGGCAAGTGATTCATCGCCGCTGTCGCCGGGCTCGCGGTTGAGCAGCTCGATGCGCTGCTGATTGCCCGAGTTTTCGAGCTCGCCCTGAATTTCCTGCAGCAGCGTCTGGCGCGCCGCATTCAGTTGGCCGGTCAGCTCGTCGAGCTGGGTCTTTGTCAGTGCAGCCATTGAAATTCCTTGTCTGGTCGTTATGCAATGTTTCTACATATTAAATGAGGATGAAACCGTCCTTTTCAAGCCTGCCACAAGCATTCATCCGTCCAGCCGGCTGCGGATGAATTGCATTACTGCTTCCGCGGGCAGTGGCCGGCTGAACAGGTAGCCCTGCATGTAATCGCAATCGTGCGAGGCGAGCAGAAGGCGCTGTGCCTCGGTTTCCACACCCTCGGCCACGACGGAGAGGTTGAGGCTGTGGGCGAGGGCGATGGTGGCGGTGCAGATGGCGACATCGTTGCTGTCCGTCTCGATGTCGCGGACGAAGGACTTGTCGAGCTTGAGGGCCTGGATCGGCAGCAACTTCAGGTAGCTGAGGGAAGAATACCCGGTACCGAAATCGTCGATCGACAGTCGCACACCCAGGTCGCGCAGCGCTTTCAGCGTCTTGATGCTGGCGTCCGGATCGTGCATGGCCACGGATTCTGTGACTTCGAGCTCGAGCTCGGAACCGGACAGCGCGTATTTTTCCAGCACGTCGGCGACGCTGGGCACAAGCGTGGGTGCGCGTAACTGGTGCGCGGACAGGTTGACTGCCATGACCAGTTCGGTGAGCCCCGCGTCGCGCCAGGCGCGCAGCTGGCGACAGGCCTCGTCCAGGACCCATTCGCCCAATTGCAGGATGAGGCCGGTTTCCTCCGCGACCGAGATGAATTCACTCGGCGCCAACAGGCCATTGCGCGGATGCTGCCAGCGCACCAGCGCCTCGACGGCCACTGGACGGCCGCTGGGGCCGTCCAGCTGCGGTTGATAGTGCAGCACGAACTGGCGGCCCTCCATCGCGACGCGCAGCTCGTGATCGAGCGTCAGCCGCTTGACCGCCGCCTGGTTCATTTCGGCAGTAAAGAACTGGAGATTGTTCCGCCCCAGAGACTTGGCATGGTACATGGCGGTGTCGGCATTCTTCAGCAAGGTGTCGGCATCGCTGCCGTCGCCCGGAAAGAATGCGATGCCGATACTCGCGGTCGAATGCAGCTCGCGTTGATCAATCAGATAGGGCGTCGCCAGCGCGCGCAGGATCTTGTCCGCCACCCGGGCCGCGGCGGCGGCGTCCTCCACGTCGGTCAGCACCACCACGAATTCGTCGCCACCGAAGCGGGCGACGATGTCGCTGTTGCGGAGATTGTGGCGCAGACGGCGGGCCGCCTCGACCAGCAACTTGTCGCCCACGGCGTGTCCCATGGTGTCGTTGATGGTCTTGAAGCGATCCACGTCGAGGAAGATCACCGCCAGTTCCCGACGGTCCCGGCCAGCCATGGCGAGTGCCTGATCCAGCTGACTCTGCAGACCGATGCGGTTGAGCATGTCGGTCAGGCCGTCGTGGTAGGCCAGCTGGCTGATCTGGGCCTCGACCTTCTTGCGCTCGGAGATGTCCGTGAAGCTGCCGATATAGTGCGTAATACTGCCGTCGGGCTCGCGTACGGCCGAGATCGACAGCCATTTCGGGTAAAGGGTGCCGTCCTTGCGGCGATCGATGATCTCGCCCTGCCAGTATCCGGCCTGGTCCAGCGCAGTCCACATGGCGAGGTAGGTCTCCGGAGGGGTTTCTCCGGACGACAGCACCTTGGGGTTCTTGCCCATGATGTCGGCAAGCGTGTATCCGGTCAGTTGGGTGAAGGCACGGTTCACCGCCACGATGCGCCGGTCCTGGTCGGTGATGAGAATGGCCTCCCCACTATGCTCGAACACACTGGCATAGAGCCGCAGGCTTTCATCCGCCAGCTTGCGCACCGTGATGTCCTGGACCGTTCCACTGGAACGAATGGCGTGTCCGTGCTCGTCGTACTGGGTTTCTCCGCGCTCGTGCACCCACTTGACGCGACCGTCGGCCATGCGCAGGCGGTGGGTGATCTCGTAGGGTGTCCGCATCGCCAGGGAGTCCGAATAGGCACGGTTGACCCGCTCGCGGTCGTCGGGATGGACGGCGTCGAGAAAGGCCTCGTAGGAGGCACCGAAGCGCGCCTTGTCGATCTCGAACAGGCGGTAGATCTCGTCCGACCAGATCAGCCTGCCGCTTACCAGGTCGAGTTCCCAGCTGCCAATCTGCGCGATGCGCTGCGCCTTGTTGAGGTTCTTCTCGCTTTCCATGAGTGCGGCGGCGGCCATGGCCTTGTCCGTCACGTCGGTGCCAACGCTGATCATGAACTGGGTCCTGCCCCGCTCGTCGAGCAGCAGGCTGTTGGACCATTCGATCAGGCGTCGCGTACCATCGCGCGCGACCCAGTGATTCGTGTAGCTGCCACGCAGCGCGTCAGGATTCTCGGTCAACGCGAGGAAAGCGCTGGTACGCACGGCTTCCCGCTCCTCCGGGAGCAGGAACAGATCCCAGACGGTCTTGCTTTCAACCTCGGCGAACCCATATTGCGTAAGCGTCTCGCACGCGCGGTTGAAGCGGCGGATACGGCCTTCGTGATCGAGCACCACGACCAGGGCGCCCGCATTGTCGAGAATCGCGTTCTGCAGCGTGGTCGCTGCGCGCAGTTCCTGCGAGCGTACTTCGACCTGGGTTTCGAGGCTTTGCCGGGATTCCGCCAGGGCTTTCGTCATGTGATTGAATGCCACGGCGAGCCGGTCCAGTTCCTCGATCTCGCCAGGCGCCGCGCGCTGGCTGAGGTCACCCGTGGAAATGCGGTCCGCCACCTCCGTCAGTGCACGAATCGGGCGTGACAGCCCGCGCCCGAGATACAGCGCCGCCAGACCGGAAATCAGCAGGAATACCGCGAGTGCCGTGTAGGTGATGCGACGCAGTGGGGCCATGGGCGCGAGCGCTTCGTCGGCGTCGATCTTCACCACCATGCCCCAGTCCAGCGACGGCAGGTAGCGCCAGGCCGAGACGACTTCCACGCCGGCATAGTCGCGCACGAATCCGTGGCCGTGTTCGCCCTTCAGTACACGCTGGATCGGCAGGTCCGTTTTGCGCAGTGGGATACGGTGATTGAACGCCGCCTGCTGGACGTGCCGGAGCGGGGCCGTGAAGATGGCGTCGTCACCGATCCGGTGCGCGAGCAAGGTTTCGCCGCTGCGGCCGAGCCCCGTGTGGTCTGCCGTCACGGCTTCCAGCTGGTCCACATCCAGTTGCAAGGCCACTGCGCCGATCACGATGCCAGCTTCGAGCATCGGTGCCACGAGGAAGGCGGCAGGCTGGTTGCCGGAGGGCGGGTACCGCGCAAAGCGGCTGAGATTGGTTTGCAGAGTCTGCATGGTCAGCGCAAACCCCTTGGCCAGTTCGCTGTCCCGATAGGGGCCATCGATCAGGTTGGTGCCGAGGTCCGATTCTCCCACCATCGAGAACACCACGTTGCCGGCCGGATCGATCAGCAACAGATCGTAGAAATCCTCCGATTCGAACGTGCGGCCCACGGTGGCGCGCACGCTTGCCGCTGCAGCCCGATAGGCGCCGCTGCTCAGGCCGCCATGCTGGTACGCTCGCGCGAGCGCATGCATGCCCTGGCGCAGGCTCGCGCGCTCGCTGAGGATGTGCGTGTCGCGCAGCCGGTCGGCCATGTAGGTGTCGATCTGCTCGGCCTTCTTGTCCGCGACGGTAGCCAGGTTGGCCAGCACGGTTTCGCGCAGCGACCTCTCGAACGAGGCCAGATAGAACGCCGCGAGGCCGGCGAGCGGCAGTACCGCCACCAGGAGGTAGCCGAGCAGCAGGCGGGTGGCGATGCGACGCGTGCTCATGGTCGGCTCTCCGCCAGCTCGGATACCAGGCGCTGCCATGCCGACGGCGGACGGTAACTGGGATACGGCTCCGGGCGCAGGGCGTCCCCTGCATCCCACACCACGTCGAACTGTCCATCCTCACGCGCCTTGCCGACGCGTACCTGCTTCCACAGGTGGCGGCTGCGGCGGTCGACCGCGGCGATGCCGGATGGGGCCGCGATGCTTTGCAGCCCCATGGCGAGATTGACCGCCTTGGGGTCGTCGGTGCGCGCATCGTGCACGGCCTGCGCCCACAGCCTGGTACCGACGTAGGAGGCTTCCATAGGGTCGCTGGTCACCTGGTCGGTGCCGTAGCGTTGCCGGAAGGCCTCGACGAAACGGCGGTTGGCTTCCCCGGGCAGGGTCTGGAAATAGTTCCAGACGGCGTAATGGTTGGGGTGGAAGGCTTCCGGCGAAATCGCCTTGAGCTCCATTTCCGCAACGCTGAACGACATGACCGGAATATCCCCCAGTTTGGCCGCGCGCAACGCCCGGAAGAAATGCACGTTGCTGTCGCCGTTGACCGTGTTGAGTACCACGTCGGGGCGCAACGTGCGCAGCTCGTCGATGATTGAGCGGAAGTCATGGTCGCCCAGCGGGCGGTAGCGTTCGGCGAGCACCGTACCACGGTTGGCCTGGACCAGGTCGCGGATGATGAGGTTCGCGGTGCGGGGGAAGACGTAGTCCGAGCCGATGAGATAGACGCGCTTACCGAGCGTGTCGAGCGCCCAGCGGGTGCCGGGGATGATCTGCTGGTTCGGCGCCGAGCCCGTGTAGTAGATGTGGGACGACTGTTCGAGACCCTCGTACTGCAGCGGGTAGAACATCAGATGCCGGTGTTTTTCCACCACCGGCTTAACCGCCTTGCGGCAGGAGGACGTCCAGCAGGCGAACAGCGCGCTGACACGTTCCGCGGTGATCAGACGCTCGGCCTCGGCGGCGAAGACGGCATTGTCCGACTTGCCGTCGGCGACGATCAATTCGACCGGGCGTCCAAGCAGGCCGCCGGCCGCGTTGATCTCCTCGACCGCCAGGCGGACCGCATCCACCAGCGGACGTTCGCTCGCCGCCATGTTGCCGCTGATGGAATGCAGCACGCCGATGCGGATCGGCGGTGGGGCACTGGAATGCCACAGCCCGATCGCCAGCAGAACCAGGAGGACGAGCGCGGGCAAGACCAGATAACCCGGATGGATTTTCATACGGCGATTGTAGCCGGAGAAAATCCTCTGCGGGCCGTGGCGCAATCATGAGATATCCGGGTCGGCAGCTCCGGATTGCGCGGGGCTGCGACAAGGGCGCGCGGACATGACGTCCTGGCGCCACAGGGGGACCCGATCTGTTCGCCGCTCAGCGGTGCCAATTCACGCGCAGGAGGTGCTCCTGCTCGTTGTAGTGATATTCCAGTTCACCCTGGTAGGCGTGGTGCAGCGCCTCGCCAATGCCTCGGGCGAGATGGATGTCGGTGGTGGTGATGAGGGTGGCATCGGCTTCCGCCTCGATGCCCAGGATCCGCTTCAGTGGGTGTTCGGCCTTGGCACGGGTCTCCTCGTTGCGGACCAGTTGCAGCAGTTCCGCGCGGTGGCTGGCAAAGAAATCGCCGCCCAGGGTGACATAGCCGGCGGGCTGCCGGTCCTGGCTGCGCTGACAGGCTGGGCAACGCGCCTCGTGCGCCTGTGCGGGCCGCGCGAGCCATTGCCAGTGACCGTCATGGAAGACCGCACCACAGTCCGGACATACCGTGGGCTCGCGCAACTTCTGCTTGGCCTGGTAGGGATCGTGCCGGGATTCCTGCAGGAGGCGGTCACGCCGGACCGGTTGAAAGCCAGCGAATCGGTTTTTCATGGGTGCTCCTCGTCGTTGAAAATACCTGTCCATTGCGTCCGCGCCGGGCAGCGTGCTCAGGGCAGCCGTCGCGGATGCTCGATGGCGATACCGGCGACTTCCAGTCCCACGCCGAGAACGAGCAGGCCCGCCCCAAGCCAGACCTCGGGCGCAAGCAGCATCAGTAACCCACCCAGCGCGACCAGCACACCAGCGGTGATTCTGCGTGTCCTGCGATGCTTCAGCATGGCCGTCCTCCCCTCGATGGTTTCACGCGACGCCGCCTATTCGTTGTACAGACACGCTTCCGCCGGTGTGTCGGGGCCGTATTGCTCGATCAACCCCTCGATCTCCGCCAGCAGGGTGTCGTCTTCGTCGTCTTCGAGTGCACCATCCCCCACCAGACGTGCCCCCAGGCCGTCCAGCAGCGCTTCGCGCACGTTGCCCAGAGTGGGCGGGTTGTCCCGGTTGACATCGTCGAGCAGGGTCTCGATCACACACGACAGCGCCTCGCTGGCCGTAGCCTGGATGAAATCGATGGCGAGGGCCATTGGACCGAACTCCTCGATCAGTGCGCCCAACTCATCCAGCAGCGACGGATCGACGTCGAAACGATGAAGCCGTTCGGCTTCACGGAAGTCTTCGGGCAGGAGGTCGGCGAGGAATCCACGCACGGTTTCCAGCGTGACCGGCTGCTCGGTCTCGGGGTCGTTGGAACGACTCAGCAAGAATGCCGACAGGCGTGGACTCACGTGACAGGCAACGTCGATCGAATTCTGGATCATGGTGGACTCCAATGACATGGACCAAATCGGGCAACTTCCCACACTCTGTTCTTTTTATAGCAGCACAGGCAGAGCTTGCCTGGCACAAGTTTGCGTCCGGGAAAACTGTGCCAGACTTGGATCGTGTGGTGAATCGAAAGGTGCGAAACATGGAACCGAAAGAATGCTTCTGCCGCAACCGGTTCGGTTATTGCTGGCTCGAAGGCGATCAGTGGTGGTTTCAGGCGGTCGATGCGCAGGGCGCAACGCTTGACGAACCATGCCGGGTCGAACTGGATGAACTGGTGTTTCACCATGACCGGGATGAGGAGCTGCACTAGGATGGCCACAGCACGCTTCCGCGATCCGCAGCCGGCAAGATCGTGAGCCAGCCATGACACCTGAACCGCTCGCCTCCGGACGTCTTCGACGTCACTGCGACACGGCGCGTCTCCCCTTCGTGACCACCGCAGATCTCGATGATCTGGCAGAAGGCATTGGCCAGATGCGCGCGATCGAGGCGGTGCATTTCGGCATTGGCATGCGCCACGCCGGTTACAACCTTTACGTCATGGGGCCGCCGGGCAGCGGCAAGCGCACTTTGATCCGACACTTGCTCGACCGCCGTGTGGCCGAGGAGGTGCCGCCGGTCGACTGGTGCTACGTGCACAATTTCGCACAGCCACACAAGCCGCGAGCGATTCACCTGCCGGCCGGGATGGGCGTGCGCTTCCGCGACGACATGCATCAGCTGGTGACCGAATTGCAGTCGGCGATTCCAGCCGTGTTCGAAGGCGAGGAGTACCGGAGGCGCCTCGAACAGATCGACGAGGAATATGCCGAGCGGCAGTCGCAGACCTTCGGCGCGGTGGGCGACGACGCGGTGCAGCACGGCATCATTCTGCTGCGCACCCCGAACGGCTTTTCTTTCGCGCCGGCCAAGGGTGACGAGGTGATGGCTCCGGATGCGTTCGACAAGTTGTCGGACGCCGACAAGGCGCGCATCGAGCAGGAGATCGGTCGCCTGCAGGGCGCACTGGAAAAGGCCATCCGCCAGGTTCACCAATGGCGGCGCGAACGCATCGAGCGTGTGCGCAAGTTGAACGAGGAAGCGGTGCTGTTCGCGGTGGGACACCTGATCGATGAACTGCGTGCTGCCTACGCCGAGCACCCTGCGGTGTGCAGCCACCTCGACGCGGTGCAGCAGAACGTCATCGCCAGCATGGACGAGTTCCGCCACCCGAAGGAGGGCATGCCGGCACTTGCCGCGCTGAGCGGCGAGGCAGCGAATTTCGGACGCTTCCTCGTCAACCTCCTGGTCGGGCGCGAGGCGGCCGGCGGTGCGCCGGTGGTGTACGAGGAGCACCCGACCTACCACAACCTGATGGGCCGCGTCGAACACATCGCCCAGCTGGGTGCGCTCGTCACCAACTTCCAGCTGATCAAGCCGGGGGCACTGCACCAGGCCAATGGCGGCTATCTGCTGCTTGACGCGTTGAAGCTGCTGTCGCAGCCCTTCGCGTGGGAAGGCCTCAAGCGTGCGCTGTCCACCCATGCACTCCGTATCGAGTCCCTCGGCCAGCTGGTCAGTCTGGTGAGCACGGTGTCGCTGGAACCGGAGCCGATCCCGCTCGATACCAAGGTCGTGCTGTTCGGCAACCGCACGCTGTATTACCTGCTCGCCGAATACGACCCCGAGTTCGGCGAGCTGTTCAAGGTGGCTGCGGACTTCGAGGACGAGGTCGAACGGACGCCGGACAACGATCTTCTGTATGCGCGCCTGATCGGCACCCTGGCGCGTCGCGACGCGCTGCGTCCATTCGACCGCGAGGCGGTCGGGCGCGTGATCGAACATGGGGCGCGCCGCGCCGAGGACGCGCACAAGGTTTCCATCCACGTCGAGAGCCTGGCCGACCTGATACGCCAGGCCGATTACTGGGCGGCCATGGACCGGCGCGATCTCGTCACGCGTGCCGATGTCGAGCGTGCCATCGCCGCGCAGATCCGCCGTTCCGACCGCATGCGCGAGCGCTCGCACGAGGCGATCCTGCGCGGCATCCTGCACATCGATACCACCGGTGAGGCGGTGGGGCAGGTCAATGGCCTGTCCGTGTTCCAGCTGGGTGATTTCACCTTCGCCCAGCCCTCGCGTATCACCGCGACCACCCGGCTGGGTGAGGGCGAACTCATCGACATCCAGCGCGAGGTCAAGCTCGGCGGCGCGATCCACTCCAAGGGTGTGCTCATCCTCGCTTCCTTCCTGGCCACCCGCTACGCGGCCGAGCAGCCGCTGTCCCTGTCGGCAAGCCTCACCTTCGAGCAGACCTACGGCCAGGTCGAGGGCGATTCCGCCTCGGTGGCGGAGCTGTGCGCGCTGCTGTCGTCCCTTGCGAACACGCCGATCCGGCAGGCGCTGGCGGTGACCGGGTCGGTGGACCAGTTTGGCCGTGTGCAGGCGATCGGCGCGGTCAACGACAAGATCGAGGGCTACTTCGACATCTGCAGCATGCGCGGGCTGAGTGGCGAACAGGGCGTGATCATTCCGGTGGCCAATGTCGCCCATCTGATGCTGCGGCAGGATGTAGTGGATGCGGCAGCGGCGGGACGTTTTCATGTCTGGGCGGTCGAGACGGTGGACGACGCGCTCGAACTCCTGACCGGCGTGCAAGCCGGCACGCCGGAGCAGGCGGGCAGCCTCTCGCGGCGCGTGGCCGATCGGCTGAAGCACTTCGCCGAGCTGCTGCGTGCGTCAGGCAAACGGGCCGGCGGTCGTTCCGGTGGTCAACATGGCCAGGCCGATGCCTGACCGCACGAGGGGCGTGCGCGTCTTCGTTGCACTCGACGTCTCGCCGCGCAGCTTTGCGGCACTGGCCACCGCCGGGGCGCTCGCGGCCGAGCTTGATGCCGAACTTGCCGGGCTGTTCGTCGAGGACATCAATCTGCAGCGCCTGCTCGCGCTGCCGTTCGCACGTGAACTGTGCGTGCTGTCAGGCGCATTGCGTCCCCTGTCGCAACAGGAGATCGAACAGACCTGGCGACGCGAGGCCGAGGCACTGCGCCGCCGCCTCGCCGAAGCCGCTGCGCGATTGCACGTGCGCTGGACCTTTCAGGTGGCGCGTGGGCGCATGGCCACGGAGGTCGACACACGAATCGGCGCCTGCGACGTGCTCGTGCTCGGCCAACGCACCACCGCCGGGATGCATGCAACCGGCCGGTTGTCGCCCCCGGCCCGGATCGGGCCGGTGCTGGTGCTGCTCGATCCCGGGGCGGCCATGCCCGGCCTGCTCGACCTCGGGGCGCGCCTCGCCCGCCGCAGCGGCGTCGAACTGTTGCTGCTGATCCGGGCCGTGGATGAGGCGGCGTACCGTGCCGCGTGCGCGGCCATGCAGGCGGTGCTCAAGGAACGAGACGTTGGCGCCCGTTGTGCGTCGTTCCTGGGTGACGAGATCGAGGGCTTGGCACGTGCGACGCGTCGCGAGATGGCGAGTTGCGTGGTACTCAGCGACTGCGGCGGCTTTCTGCGGCAGCGTAGGCTGGAACAGGTGCTGAACACCATCGAGTGTCCAGTCGTGCTTGGCCGCTGACGCCGGGCCGACCCGATTCCTGGTCTAGAATACAAACGTGTCCGGAAATCCTGATCTCGCGTGCTTCCATGTCGCGCGCCAACTTCGTTCGATACCGCAGTCCAGGCAGTGAGTTGGACCGCATGCTTGCGCCCATGTGTTGGCGGCGCACAGGATCCATTGCCGGCCTGAGCGATACGAGTCGCGACCATTAAACCGTGTTTTCAATCAGTGTCTTGAAGCGGTAATTCAGAGAGATTCAGTGGTTATTGAGGTTTTCCCCTGCGGTCCCGGCCAGACCGGCGTGCCGCGTTGCCAACCCGATGGAGGACACACCGGATGAAGACGCCCCTGCAGATCACGTTCCGCGATATCGAGCATTCCGACGCACTCGAAGCCCACATCCGCGAGAAGGCCGCCAAACTGGAAACCTTCTTCGAGCCCATCATGTCCTGCCGCGTGGTCGTCGAGATGCCGCATCAGCACAAGCATCAGGGCAAGGTGTTCAATATTCGCATCGACATCGGTGTGCCCGGCAACGAGATCGTGGTGAACCGTGACCGGCACGAGGACGTGTATGTCGCATTGCGTGACGGATTCGAGGCGGCCAAGCGCAAGCTCAAGGACTACGCGCACCGCCTGCACGGCGAAACCAAGGTGCATGCGGCGGAATATCTCGGCGAAGTGGCGCGTGTTTTTCCCGAGGAGGGCTACGGCTTCATCCGTCGCAGCGACGGCGACGAGCTGTATTTCAATGCCGACAATCTGGTGAACGTGTCACTTGCGCAGTTGCAGGAAGGCGATGCGGTGAAGTTCATCGAGGACGCCGCGGCCGAGGGGCTGCAAGCCAAGCGGGTGAGCGTCGGGCAGCATCAGTTGCCCTAGCGGTCGATTGCTGGTCGCAGGGCGCTTCCGCGTGCGGGGCTGGCCGTCACGGCGGGACATCACGCCTCCGGCCGAACGGCGCCTCTGCGATGCATGCGGGCGGCCCGCCCGGAATTACGCGGCAACCTTGTGCAGGCTGCGCGCCAGGACGACCACCTTGTGGTTGCCGAGGCGATTGATGAAGAGTTCGGTATGGAAAGGCTGGCCATCGCGATGACGTGCCTGGAACGGCATGCCGCAGCGGCACAGGAATGCGAGTCGCGGGTTGACGCGGTCTTCGGTGACCAGTTCGGATTCGCCCAATTGCGGAAGGAGGGTCGACACATGCCGGCCCGCGAGCTCGGCCTTCTGATAGCCGAATACCTGTTCGCACGCCTCGCCGGCATCCCGGATCATGCCGGCGTCGTCCAGGGTAAGCATCGCCAGGTCGAATGCCTGGCTTGTCGGGATCCGCGATGAAACATGCACAACTGTCTGATTGGTCCTGCCTTGCGAAATGCTGGCTGTCGCCATGTTGACCTCCATTCGTCGTCGCTTGGGGAACACCCTGCTCGTGGACAGGATGCGCCATGTACGTGACATTCTTATGATGAAAAGCCTATTTCTGCGCACAACCGGATGTGCAGCGTTTCTCTGATCGTTGAACCCGTGATTAAGTTCCGGGGGCAGTCCGGATAATATTCATCGGATTTTTTTCTCACTCCTTGAGTGCGCGCTACAAAAAAAGCGCGTCCGGCAGTACAGACCGGACGTGCGATCTCGCATGGAACAAGCCGGACGGCAGCTTGCGCAGGAATCGTGCCGCCTGTTTCTGTTTAGCCTACGGTTGCGGAAAATCCAAATAGATCTTGAATGGGAATTCTCGATCGTCATTTCGTGAATGCAAATGCGAGAATCGAATGGCTGCATGAAACAAGCATTTCTCCGTATCCGGAAATGCTGAATCGCCCAAGGGCACGGCATCATCCGATGAATGGTTCTCGACGATGCCGGGTAATCCGGTAGCATCGAGCGGATTTTGGCTCCGTGTGAACGTCATGTCCTTCGATCCAAGAGCATTTGTATTGCACCATCTGGTGGCCGATACGCCGCCGCTCGCGCCGGCTGAACGCTGGAAGGCAACCCTGGGGGCGCTGCTGGGCCTCGCGCTCGCCGGGGCCATGCTACTGCAGGCGCCTGCCAGCAACCTGTGGCTGGTGGCGCCCATCGGCGCCACCGCGATCATTCTGTTTGCCTTGCCACACAGTCCGCTGGCGCAGCCCTGGTCGGTGCTGGGCGGGTATTTTGCGGCCACGATATTTGCACTGCTGGCCGCGGCGCTGATTCCCTCGGTGCTGGCGGCGGCTGCCCTTGCCCTGGGCGCGACGGTATGGTTCATGACGCGCTTCAAGTGCATCCACCCCCCGGGCGGCGCGCTGGTGCTGCTGCTGGTCGCGGAAGGGGCACCTTCGCTGACGCAGGCGCTGCACCAGATGGGCGTGGTGTTGGCCAATGGGGTGGTGATTCTGCTCGCGGCACTGGCGGTCAACAACCTGTTGCTTCGGCGTTGCTATCCGCAGTGCCGCGCGGTCGCGCCGCCAGGTCTGCACCAGACGGGCGATGCCGTACCGACCGAACGTACCGGCCTGTCGCATGCGGACCTCGATCAGGCGCTGCGGGCGCTTGGCACCTTTGTCGACGTGCAGGAAGACGACCTGGTCACGCTCTACAACCTGGCGGTGCGCAACGCGTTCGAGCGCCACCTCGGCGTGTCCTGTGGCGACATCATGGCGCGTGACGTGGTGACGGTCGAGTTCGGCACGGAGCTGGAAGATGCCTGGGCCCTGCTGCGCCGCCACAAGGTCAAGGCCTTGCCAGTAGTGGACGGCTTCCGGCGTGTCGTCGGCATCGTCACCGTCGCCGATTTCCTGCGCCAGCTCGACGACACCACGGCGGCCGGGCTGGCGGTGCGGCTGCAGGGCCTGTTGCGGCGTACGCCAGGCGAGACGTCCGAGAAGGCCGAAGTGGTGGGCCAGATCATGAGCCCGAATGTCTACACCGCCACCGTCGACACGCCCGTGGCCGAGTTGGTGCACAGTCTCTCGGATCGTGGCATGCACCATGTTCCGGTGCTCGACGAGCGCAGGCGACTGGTCGGAATGGTAACGCAGTCGGACCTCATCGCTGCGCTCTACCGACGGGTGGCGCTGGCCGTGGCATGACGGTGGCTTCGTCCGTTGCCCGCTGTGGCGGTGGGGTGATTTTCTGCTATCCATAGGAAAGGGCCATCTGGGGAATCAGGCGCGGCCACCCCGTGGTCCATGGACGATGCAGCGAGGAGTTGCGCATGGGCATTCTGGGGCATTCGCATGGCTTCCCCACGGCAGACCCCCGGGCCCACGGCACGTGCGTACTGCCTGACGATGCCACAAGGGGGGCATGCCGCTGTCCCGCGTGCGGGGCGCCAGGCCTGATTCGGATTCATCGTCGGCCGATCGACCGGTTCCTGAGCCTGTTCGTTGGCCTGCAACGCTACCGCTGCCCGCAGTTCCAGTGTCAGTGGGAAGGCAATCTTTCCCAGCGACGGATCGACAAGGGAACCCGCAGCCGGAAAACCTGATCGGAGCAGCATTGGATCCTGGCGCCATGCTGGATCGCCACGCGTGCGGCCCCGGCCGCCCTTCTGCAAAGGACAGAGATGCGCCGCCTCATTCTGATTCCGTTCATAGCCCTGTTGCTCATCCCGCTCACCCCCGCTCGGGCGGATGTCAGCATCGGTGTTGGCATTCGCGCGCCAGGTGTTTCCATCGGTATCAATCTTCCTGCCTACCCGCGGCTCGTGCGCGTACCCAACCATCCCGTGTACTACGACCCACGCCTGCATGTGAACCTGTTCTTCTACGACGGCCTGTACTGGGTGTTCCACGACGACCACTGGTATGTCAGCGCGTGGTACAACGGCCCCTGGGACTGGGTCGATCCGTTCGATGTGCCGGTGTATGTGCTGCGCGTGCCGGTGCGCTACTACCGCAAGCCCCCGTCATACTTCCACGGTTGGGGTACCGATGCCCCGCCGCGCTGGCATGAGCATTGGGGGCACGAATGGCAGACGCGACGCGACGGTTGGGATCGCCGGGATCGGCGCGCGGTGCCGCCCCGCGCACCCCTGCCGGCGTATCAGAAACACTACTCGGGCGACCGCTATCCCGGCGAATTCGAGCGTCAGCGGGAGATCCGCGCCGAGCGCTATCGCTACCAACCGCGTGAGGAATTCACCCGGCGCCACTATGAGCAGCCGCGCCATGCACCGGGGCCGCGCGATGCCGGGCCGCGGGGTAGCCGCCCGGAGGAACGCGGCGGCGATCGGCGCTGACCGCGCGATCTTGGGGTGTCAGGTTTGGGTGAGAAGGGCTCCGACCATGTGCCGGAACGCCGTGGCAACCGCCTCGCGGTCGATGTCGGGATTGCGGATGGCGCGTATCTGCAGCCCTTCGAACATCGCGGCGAGGGTTTCCGCCATGCCGGCAAGGGTGGCCTCGCTGTCCTGATGCCCGGCAGCACGGCGCTGGGTGCGGATCGTCTCGGCCAGGCTGGCGAGGCATTGCCGGTCAGCGGCCTGCACAATGGCGGCGATGTTGGGGTTGCGCGCAGCTTCGGCGACGATTTCCAGTTGCAGGCCCGCGGTTTCGGGGTCCAGATTATCCTGCACGCCTTCCACGGCACGCGCGATCATCGCGGCCTTGACGTCCTTGGCGGCCCGCAGTTCGGCCGTGAGCGTCAGCAGGCGCGCCAGATCCTGTGCCACGATGTCGGCAATGATCGCTTCCTTGTTCGCAAAATAATGGTAAATGTGGCCGGTGCTCATGCCCGCGCGTTTGGATATCTGGGCGATGCTGGTGCCGTGGAAGCCATGCTGGCGAAAGCATTCGGCGGCGGCGGCGCGAATCTGGGCGCGTCGTGCGTCGGCACGGGGTATTTCGGTGGGTTCGGCGGCGACGGCGGCGTGCATGGGCGGGTCTCCTGAAACAGGCAGAAGCAAAGGAAATGGAAGTTCGTGTCTTGCCTTTCAGTACATCCTAATATAGATTGAACGTTCATTCTAGTTTGAATTTTCGATTCATCTCACCAGGGCTGCCCTGCCGCGGGCGGCCTCGGTCATTTTGAGAGAGACCGTTCATGCAGCCCTCGCGCCTCATGCCTCTGCTTCCCGCAGGCCTTGCCCTCTCCGCCCTCCTGCTACTCGGTGCCTGCGGCAAGAAGGAGTCGCCGCCGGGTCCACCGGGGGGCATGCCGGGCGCGCCGGCCGTCACGGTGGTGACGGCGCAGCCCGAATCCGTGCCGGTGACGACCGAACTCCCTGGACGCACGACGCCGTATCTCGTTGCCGAACTTCGCCCGCAGGTGAGCGGCATCGTCAAGGCGCGCCTGTTCCGTGAGGGCAGCGCGGTCAAGGCCGGCGAGGTGCTGTACCAGATCGATCCGGCCACCTATCAGGCGACCTTCGACAGCGCGCGCGCCAATCTGGCGCGCGCCGAAGCCAGTCTCGACGCGGCGCGCGTCAAGGCCGAGCGCTACGCTGAATTGGTCAAGATCGAGGCGGTGAGCAAGCAGGCCAACGACGAGGCGGCGGCGGCACTGAAACAGGCGCAGGCCGAGGTCAGCGCCGCGCGCGCGACGCTCGAGCGCGCGCGCATCGATCTCGCCTACACGCGCGTCACCTCACCGATCTCCGGCCGCATCGGCCGTTCGACGGTGACGCCGGGCGCGCTGGTGACCGCCAATCAGGCGGAAGCGCTCGCCACGGTGCAGCAACTCGATCCCATCCATGTCGATCTGACGCAGTCGAGTGCCGAACTCCTGCGCATGAAACGGGATTTTGCTGCCGGCACCCTGCGCCGCGCAGGCGAGAACGGCGTCCCGGTGCAGCTCGTGCTGGAGGACGGCAGCCTCTACGGCCGGGAAGGCAAGCTGGCGTTTTCAGAAGTGACCGTCGACCCCGGCACGGGCAGCGTGACGCTGCGCGCAGTGTTCCCCAATCCCAAGGGGGAACTGCTACCGGGCATGTATGTACGCGCGCGTCTGGCACAGGGCACGCGGGACGACGTCTTTCTGCTGCCGCACGCGGCGGTGATGCGCGATCCCAAGGGTACGGCCAGCGTGATGGCGGTGAATGCGCAGAACCAGGCGGAGGTGCGACCGGTCAAGGTGGCGCAGTCGTTGGGTGACAAATGGGTGGTGACCGAAGGGCTGGCTGCGGGCGACCGGGTCATCGTCGAAGGCCTGCAACGCGTCAAACCTGGCGCCCCGGTCCAGCCGCAGGACGCCCCGGCGCAGCCGGCACCCGCCGCCCCGGCCAAGAGGTAAGCGGCCATGGCGCGCTTCTTCATCGACCGGCCCATCTTCGCCTGGGTCATCGCCCTCGTCATCATGCTGGCGGGCGCGCTGTCCGTCGCGACGCTGCCGATCGCCCAGTATCCGGCCATCGCGCCCCCCACCATCGCCATCAACGCGACCTATCCTGGCGCGTCGGCCAGGACCGTGGAGGACTCGGTTACCCAGGTCATCGAGCAGAAGCTGACCGGGCTGGACGGGCTGCTCTACATGACTTCGCAGTCCGACTCCTACGGCCGCGCCACGGTGACGCTGACCTTCGACGCCGGCACCGACCCGGACATCGCGCAGGTGCAGACGCAGAACAAGCTGCAACTGGCGCTGCCGCTGCTGCCGCTGGCGGTGCAGCAGCAGGGCGTGCAGGTGGTGAAGTCGACGCGCAATTTCCTCATGATCGTGGGCTTCGTGTCGAAGGACGGCAGCATGACCCGCACCGACCTCGCCGACTTCCTCAACTCCACGGTGCAGGAACCGTTGTCGCGCGTCACGGGCGTGGGCGAGGTACAGGTGTTCGGTGCGCAGTATGCGATGCGCATCTGGCTCGATCCGGCCCGGCTGAACAACTTCCGGCTCACACCCGGCGACGTGCAGGCGGCGATCCGCGCGCAGAACAACCAGGTGTCGGCGGGCCAGCTGGGCGGAACGCCGGCGGTGGCGGGGCAGGGGTTCACCGCGCCGGTCACCGCGCAGAGCCGGCTGCAGACCGTCGAGGAATTCGAACGCATCCTGCTCCGCAGTTCGGCGCAGGGCGGGGAGGTGCGTCTCAAGGATGTCGCGCGCGTCGAAATCGGCGCCGAAAACTACGGCATCGTCGGGCGCTTCAAGGGACAGCCTGCCTCGGGCATCGGCATCAAGCTCGCGGCGGGTGCCAATGCGCTCGACACGGCGAACGCGGTGAAGGCCAGGATCGAGCAGATGAAGGCCTACTTCCCGCCAGGCGTGGAAGTCGTGGTGCCGTACGACACCACGCCGTTCGTCAGGATCTCCATCATGAACGTGGTGCAGACGCTGGTCGAGGCCGTCATCCTGGTGTTCCTGGTGATGTACCTGTTCCTGCAGAACCTGCGCGCCACGCTGATTCCGACCATCGCGGTGCCGGTGGTGCTGCTCGGCACCTTCGGCGTAATGGCGGCGTTCGGGTTTTCCATCAACACCCTCACCATGTTCGGCCTGGTGCTGGCGATCGGACTGTTGATCGATGATGCCATCGTCGTGGTGGAAAACGTCGAGCGCCTCATGTCCGAGGAGGGCCTGTCGCCGAAGGCGGCAGCCCGCAAGTCGATGGACCAGATCACCGGCGCGCTGATCGGCATCGGCCTCGTGGTGGCGGCGGTTTTCGTGCCAATGGCGTTCTTCGGCGGATCGACCGGTGTGATCTACCGCCAGTTCTCCATCACCATCGTATCGGCCATGGCGCTCTCGGTCCTGGTGGCGATCGTGTTCACCCCGGCGCTGTGTGCCACCATGCTGAAGCCCATGGCAAAGGGTCACGGCCGCTCCGAACGCGGCTTCTTCGGCTGGTTCAACCGCATGTTCGAGCGCGGCCGGCGCAACTATGAGTCGGCGGTCGGCAAGATCCTGCACCGTAGCCTGCGCTTCCTGGCGATCTACGTCGCGATCATCGGTGTGCTCGCGCTGCTGTTCGCCCGTATGCCGACGGCCTATCTGCCGGAAGAGGACCAGGGTGTGATGTTCACCCAGATCATCCTGCCGGCGGGTGCGACACAGGAGCGTACGGTCGAGGTGGTGAAGAAGATCGAAAAGCACTATCTCGAAGGCGAAAAGGGCAAGGTGGGATCCATCTTCGCCGCCGCCGGCTTCAGCTTCGCGGGCCAGGGGCAGAACATGGGCATCGGCTTCGTCAATCTCGAACCTTGGGACCAGCGCCAGGCGCCCGGAACGGACGTGAAGTCGATTGCCGGACGCGCCATGGGCGCCTTCTCGCAGATCAAGGAGGCCATGGTGTTCGCCTTCGTGCCGCCCGCCGTGATCGAGCTGGGCACTTCCACCGGCTTCAACGTGCAGCTGCAGGATCGCGCCGGTCTCGGCCACGACGCGCTCATCGCCGCGCGCAACCAGTTCCTCGGCATGGCCGCGCAGGACAAGCGGCTGGTGGGGGTGCGCCCCAACGGTCAGGAAAACGTTCCCGAGTACCAGCTGGAGATCGATCACGCCAAGGCCGGTGCGCTCGGCGTGGCCGTGGCGGATATCAACGATACGCTCGCCACCGCCTGGGGCGGGGCCTACGTCAACGACTTCATCGACCGCGGCCGCATCAAGAAGGTGTACGTGCAGGCTGACGCCGCCGCGCGCATGACGCCGGAAGACCTTGGCAAATGGTACGTGCGCAACAACCAGGGCGAGATGGTGCCGCTGTCCGCCTTCACCACCGCACGCTGGACGTACGGCTCGCCCCGCCTGGAGCGCCACAACGGCCAGCCTTCGGTCGAACTGCTCGGCCAGGCCGCGCCGGGGCTGTCGTCGGGCGACGCCATGGCGGCGGTGGAGGAAATCATCGCCCACCTGCCCGTGGGCATCGGCTACGAATGGACCGGCATGTCCTTCGAGGAGCGCCGCTCCGGCACGCAGGCGCCGATGCTCTATGCGCTGTCGGTGCTGGTGGTGTTCCTGTGTCTCGCGGCGCTGTACGAGAGCTGGTCGGTGCCCTTCGCGGTGATCCTGGTGGTGCCGGTCGGCGTGCTCGGCGCACTGCTCGCCGCGACGGGGCGCGGTTTCTCGAACGACGTCTATTTCCAGGTCGGCCTGCTCGCCACCATCGGCCTGTCGGCCAGGAACGCAATCCTCATCGTGGAATTCGCCAAGGCGCGTATGGAACAGGAAGGCAAGGCACTGGTCGAGGCCACTCTGGAGGCGGTTCGCCTGCGTCTGCGCCCCGTGCTGATGACGGCGCTGACCTTCGGTTTCGGTGTGTTGCCGCTGGCGATCGCCACCGGCGCCGGTTCCGGCGCGCAGAACGCGATCGGCACCGGCGTGCTCGGCGGCACCATCGCCGGGACCGCGCTCGGCATCTTCTTCATCCCGCTGTTCTATGTGGTCATCAAGCGGATATTCAAGGGCAGGCCGCAGGGGGGAAAGGCATGAACGCGTACCGTGTCCTGAGCGTGACCCTCGCCGTCGTCCTGGCGGGCGGATGCAGTTTCATTCCTGAGTATCAGCGCCCGGCGGCGCCGGTGCTGGCGAGCTTTCCCGAGGCACCCCGGACCTCTGCGGCGACCCCGGCCGACGCCCTCGCCTGGCGCGATTACTTCGCCGACGCACAGCTTCGCGAGGTGATCGCGCTCGCGCTCGCCAACAACCGCGACCTGCGCGTCGCCGCGCTGAACATCCAGAAGGCGAGGGCGCAGTACGGCATCCAGCGCGCCGACCTGTATCCGGCGGTCGGTGCCAGTGGCGGGCAGACGGCGCAACGTCTCCCCGACGAGTCGGGCGAGGGCGAAATCAGCCGCACCTACAGTGCCACCATTGGGTTTTCTGCCTACGAGCTCGATTTCTTCGGCCGTATCCGCAGCCTCAATGAAAACGCGCTTGAAACCTATCTCGGCACTGAGGAGGCGCGCCGCAGCGCGCAGATCAGCCTCGTGGCGGAAGTTGCCAACGCCTGGCTCACGCTGGCCGCCGACCGCGAACGGCTGGCGCTGGCGCAGCGCACCCTGGAAACGCGGGAGAAGTCGTTCGACCTCACGCGCAGGAGTTTCGACGCCGGCGCGGTGTCCGCGCTTGACCTGCGCCAATCGGAAACTCTGCTGCAAAGCGCGCGCGCGGACGCGGCGCGCTACCGAAGTCTCGTTGCGCGGGATGAGAACGCCTTGAGCCTGGTCGCGGGCACCCCCATAACGGCCGCCTGGCTCCCCGCCGGTTTGCCTGGCGCGGTGAACGCGATGACCGAGCTGCCGGCCGACGTGCCGTCCATCCTGCTGACGCGGCGCCCGGACGTGCTGCAGGCCGAGCATGCCCTGCGCGCGGCCAACGCCAGTATCGGTGCAGCACGCGCGGCCTTCTTCCCTCGCATCACGCTCACCGCTGCGGCCGGCACCGCGAGCCGCGCGCTGGACGACCTGTTCGGCAGCGGTTCCGGTACCTGGAGCTTCATCCCGCAGATCCGCATCCCGATCTTCGAAGCGGGGCGGCTGCGGGCGAGCCTCGACGTGGCCGAGATCCAGCGTGACATTCAGGTCGCGCAATATGAAAAGGCGATCCAGGTCGCCTTCCGTGAAGTGGCCGACGCTCTCGCCGAGCGCGCCACGCTCGCCGAGCAACTCGATGCGCGGCGCCGCCTGGTCGAGGCCACGGCGGCGAGCCTGCGCCTCGCCGAGGCCCGCTACCGGGGCGGGGTGGACAGTTATCTCGGCCTGCTCGATGCCCAGCGCACACAGTACGCGGCGGAGCAGGACCTTATCGGCGCGCGCCTCGCCGACGCCGCCAACCGCGTTACGCTCTACAAGGTGCTGGGCGGTGGATGGCAGTGATGGTGCGCTTGATGAAGTAGAGAAAGGCGGCAGCAATCAGCCCGCCCAGCACCGGCGAAATCACCCAGCTCGCGGCGATCTGTCCCACGACACCCCAGTCGGCAATGCCCACACCGCCGGCGGCGACGCCCGCTCCGAGCACACCACCCACAATGGAATGCGTGGTGGAGACGGGCGCACCGGCCGCCGTGGCAATGTTCAGCCAAAGCGCGCCAGCCAGCAGGGCAGCGGTCATCAGCCAGACGAAGATTCTGGTATCGGCAATGGCTTCAGGATCGATGATGCCGCTCTTGATGGTGCCGACCACGTCGCCGCCCGCAATGATGGCCCCCGCTGCCTCGAAGATGGCCGCAATGAAAAGTGCCCCGGTCAGCGTCAGGGCTCGGGAGCCCACGGCCGGGCCGATGTTGTTGGTGACATCGTTGGCGCCGATGTTGAGCGCCATGTAGCCGCCGATCATCGCGGCGATTACCAGCGCGTAATTGGCGGCACCCCCGCGCATGGAAACGTAGAGGATGATCCCGACCAGGAAGAGCAGTGCCAACCCGAGCCGGAACATCTCCCGCCGTCCCTTGTTAGCGGCCTGCTCCAACTTCATGAGTTTTTCGAGTTCCTGCCGCGCAACCCCACCCGCGATCCTGAGAAGCCCACACTGTAACAACCCCGTAACACATCCGACGGGCCGCAGGCGGCGCCTGGTCGCATGTAAAGCCCAGACCCCCTGTATGGCTAAACAACGCGATATATCAATATTTTACGAGGCTGTTTTCAATTGTCTTCCGAGAACCGCGCATGCAGCCAACGTGTCGCCACGACGCTTGTGACCGGCTTGCTGTACAGATATCCCTGCCCGTCATCGCAGCCCAGCACGCGCAGCGCAACATTCTGCGCATCCTCTTCCACGCCTTCCGCCACGGTTCGCAGCCCCATGCTGTTGGCCATGGTGATGACCGCCTCGACGATGGCGACATCCTGCTGGTTCGACGCCAGTTCGGAAACGAAACTGCGGTCGATCTTCAAGGTTGAGATCGGCAGGCGACGCAATAGCGCCAATGAGGAATAGCCCACGCCGAAATCGTCCACGGCGATCGCCAGGCCCCTGTCACGCAAGGCCTGCAACAGCCCCAGCACCGCGGGGCCGTCGGCCGTCAGGGCGCTTTCGGTCAGTTCCAGTTCCACGCAGTCGGGTGTGACGTCGTGGCGCGCGAGGGCCGCAGCGACCGCGTCCACCAGCCCGTCGCGCAATTGCGCCGGCGACACGTTCACCGCCACGCGCGGCACCTTCAGGCCCTGCGCGTGCCACGCTGCAATCTGGGCGACCGCCATCTCCAGCACATTGAGGCCGAGCGGCCAGATGAGGCCCGTGTCCTCGGCCAGCGGGATGAAGCGATCCGGCGCGAGCAACCCGAGCCGCGGGTGGTTCCAGCGCACCAGCGCCTCCAGCCCGGTCAGTGCCTGGTCGCTTAGCCGCACCTGCGGCTGATAGAAGAGTTCCAGCTCGCCGCCTTCGATGGCCTGCCGCAGCTCCGATTCCAGCGTCATGCGCTCGACTGCGCGCAGGTTCATCTGTTCGGAGTAGAGCTGGCACTGATTGCCGCCCGATTCCTTGGCCTGATACATGGACAGATCGGCATGCCGCAACAGGGTTTCCTCGGTATCGCCCTGCGTCGGGTAGACGGCCAGGCCGATGCTGCATCCGACTTGCAGGGGGCGCCCTTGCAGCGTCAGGGGTTGTGAGAGAGCCGCGATGATCTTTTGTGCGATGTGCACGGCCTCGTCCTGCGTGTGCAAGGCCGGCAGGATGACGGCGAACTCATCCCCACCAAGGCGCGCCACGGTATCGGATTCGCGCAGCACGCTGGTCACGCGTTCCGCCATGCACTGCAGCAACGCGTCGCCCGCGTGATGTCCGAGGGTGTCGTTGATCAGCTTGAAATTATCCAGGTCGAGGAACAGCACGCCCAGCAGCGTCTGCTCGCGCGCGGCCGTCCGGATGGCCTGATCCAGGCGATCCATCAGCGCGGCCCGGTTGGGCAGATTGGTCAGTGAGTCGCGCGTCGCCAGATGCATGATGCGCACCTCTGCCTCGCGCCGGCGTACCACCTCGGCCTCCAGCTCATGGACGCGCTGGCGCAATTCCAGTTCGGTCACCACATTGCGCGCCAACACTTCCAGCGCCATGCGCTGTGTGGCATCGAGGCGGCGCGGTATCCGGTCGATCACGCACAGCGTGCCGATCGCCTCGCCACCGGGCAACACCAGCCGCATGCCGGCATAGAAGCGTATGCCGGGATCGCCCCGCACCAGCGGATTGTCGGCGAAGCGCGGATCGCCGTGAGTGTCCTCGACCTCGAACAAGCCGCCGTTGACGATGGCATGCGCGCAGAACGAAGTCTCACGCGAGCCTTCACAGATCTCGATGCCGACGCGTGCCTTGAACCATTGTCGCCTGGCATCGACCAGACTGACCAGGGCGATGGGCGTGCCGATCACTGCGGCGGCAAGGCGCGTGATCGCACTGAACACCTCTTCCTCGGGTGTATCCAGAATGTCCAGCCGCGCCAGGGCGCGCAGGCGCGGTGCCTCGTTGAGCGGCAACGGCGGCATCCAGCTCGCCAGTTGCGCCACAAGGTCGCCGAAATCGCCGGTCTTCTCGAAAAAGGCGTCGGCACCGGCATCGAAGCAGCGCTGCCGGTAGGCGTCGGCGGGCTGGTGGCTGAGAACGATCACACGGGCAGGGTGGCCGGTTGCGCGCATGCGCTTGAGCACGTTCAGGCCGCTGCCGGGAGACAGCGCCAGATCGAGCAGGACGACATCCGGCGCGCTCTGGTTGATCAGCGCCAGCGCCTCGTCCTCGCCCCGGGCATGGCCTGCCACGGTGAACTCGGGCTGGCTGGCGAAGAAGTCCAGCAGGTGTTCCAGCACCAGGCTGGAATCCTCCACCACGACGATTTTCATGACTGCACTCCTGCTGCATCTATCGAGTGCTCATGGTGGAATCTTCGCGGCCGCGCGCCCATCGGCGCGCGACCGATTCGCCTGCGCGGGAACGGCTGATCGGACTGTAGGGAAAAACCCTACACGGGAACGATCAGGCGGGGTCGACGAGGTCGTGCTTCATGCAGTAGCGGGCGATCTCGGCGGTATTGGCAAGGCCCGTCTTTTCGATGATGCGGGCGCGATACGTGCCGACGGTCTTGACCGACAGGTGCATCGTTTCGGCGATCTCGCCAGCGCTGCGTCCGGCGGCGATCAGCAGCATCACCCGATATTCCTGCGGCGACAGCGCTTCGTGCGGCAAGCCTGGCCCCGGTTCTCCCGACAACATGCCCGCGAGCGATTCGGCCAGCCCGCTGCTGATGTAGCGCCCACCAGCGCGCACCCGTTCCACCGCGCCGATCAATTCCGTGGTCGCATGCTCCTTGGCGAGATAGCCCGCCGCCCCCAGTTGCAGCGCCCGGCGGGCATACGCCGCCTCGGCGTGCATGCTCAGCACCAGGATCGGCGCGTCCGGCACCGCGCGCCGCAGCTGCGCCAGGCCCTCCAGGCCGTCGGCGTCGGGCAGCGACAGGTCCAGCACCACGACATCCCAGCGCTGCCCCCGCGCCAGCTTGAGCGCCTGTTCCAGGCTTTCGCCTTCCGCCACGTCGGCATTCGTCCAGCGCTGCTCGATCAGCTGTCGCACGCCGAAGCGCATCACCGGATGATCGTCGACGATCAGGACGTGCATGCGATTTCCTCCTCCCGAGACTCCAGCGGCAAGCGTACCAGCACCCGCAGCCCGCCATCGCGGCCGGGCGCCAGTTCGAGGCGGCCGCCCGCCAGCGCCGCCCGTTCGCGCATGTTGCGCAGCCCGTGCGAGCCGGGCGGAATGGTCCCGGGCATGCCGTGCCCGTTGTCCTCGACCGCGAGCCAGTATTGCCCGTCAGCCGCCTTGCCTTCGATCCACACACGGCTGGCCGCCGCATGGCGCGCCACGTTGGTCAGCGCCTCCTGCGCAATGCGATAGAGCTGGGTCGCCCGATCCGTAGGCAGATACGCATCGCCTTCCACCGCCGTTTCGCACGCCACGCCCGTTTCCTCGGCAAAGCGCTGCGCGCGGTGCGCGAGGGCGGCCCCCAGCCCCAGATCGTCCAGCAGGGGCGGGCGCAGTTCGGCGGCGATGCGCCGTGCCGTGGCGATGCCTTCGCCCAGCAGGACATTCATGCGCGCGGTCGTGTCGTTGGCGGCCGTATGACTGAACGGAGCGTTGAGCGTCATCTTCAGCGCTGTAAAAACCTGTCCCAGCTGATCGTGTACCTCGCGCGCCAGGCGCCGACGCTCCGCCTCGACGCTCTGATCGAGCCGCAGGGCAAACGCCTCGATCTCGCTGCGCGCGCGCTCCAGCTCCGCCGTGCGCTGCGCCACTGCCGTCTCCAGCGACGCATTGACGTCCAGCAAGGCCCGTTCCGCACGCGCCCGCCGTTGCCGTTCGCGCCACAGCATGACATAGCCGGCCGCCACCAGGCCGATGCCAAGCAGGATCAGTGCCCCGTTCACCCAGAACGCCCGCCGCTTGAGCATGACAACCTCGCGGTTGCGACGGTCGATCTCCGCACGTTGCAGGCGCTCAAGGTCGGCAAAACGCCCGCGTATGGCGTCCATCAGCTGGCGTCCCTCGTCGCTCAGAATGGCGCGCTGCGCGGCATCGAAACCTTGCTGCTTGCGCGCCTCGACAATGTCCCGTGCGCGTCCCAGCCGCCGTTCGATCAGGTCGTCCAGCCCGTCCAGCGGCGCCGCCGTCACGGGCAGGTGCGCCAGCCCCTGGACCAGGCGCGCGAACGCCTCGCCGACCTGCGCGAGTCCCACCGTGTAAGGTCCCAGATAGACCAAGTCGCCCGTGAGAACGTAGCCGCGCTGTCCGGTTTCGACGTCTTTCAGCAGCGACAACACCCGGGCACTTGTCAGAAGACTCTCCCGTGCCTGCGCGCGCAGCCGCGTAGCCTCGTCCATGGCACGCAGCGTCTGATGGCTGAAGAACGCTACCAGCACGAACACCGCCAGCCCGCCCAGCATGAGCAGGGCGGCGCCGAAAGGGTGACGAGGCGATCCGCGGTCCGGGTTCATGGACAATCACTGTGAAACCGCACGGCAGCGCCGTCAAGCGCGGTGGGTGTGCCGACCCCGAGCCGTGGCCGGGTGGGCACGCTGAAGTGCCCGGGTGAAGGGCGGTTCCGGCACGAATGCTAGAATCAGTTTTTGGTACTCAGGGGTCGCACGGAACGCTGTCGGGCGACTTCGCCATGGACATCGCGCTACTTCTTTTCCTGATTCTCCTCAACGGCCTTTTCGCAATGTCGGAAATCGCCGTCGTCTCGTCCCGCAAAGCCCGACTGCAACGACTCGCCGATGACGGCAGCCCGGGGGCTCACTCGGCCCTGTCGCTTCACGCGGAGCCATCAAACTTTCTCTCCACGATCCAGGTGGGGATCACGACAATCGGCATTCTGAGCGGCGCCATCGGTGAAGCGGCGCTGGCCGACCCGTTTGCCGCATGGTTGTCAGAATTCCCCCTGCTTCAGCCCTACGCCAAGGCGATCGCGCTCACGGTTGTCGTCGCGGGCCTGACCTACTTTGCCGTCGTGGTAGGCGAACTCGTTCCCAAGCGTCTCGCGCTGATGGCCCCTGAAGGCATCGCCTCCCTCATTTCGCGGCCGATGATCTGGCTCGCCCGCTCGACGCGGCCGCTCGTGTGGCTGCTGTCCGCATCGTCCAGCCTCATTCTGCGCCTGACGGGGGTGCGTCAGAAGGAAGAACCGCCGGTCACGGACGACGAGATCAAGGTCCTGATGGGGCAGGGCGCCGACGCCGGCGTGTTCCACGAAAGCGAACAGGCGATCGTCTCCAACGTCCTGAGGCTCGACGAGCAACGGATCGAGGCCATCATGACGCCGCGCAAGGATATCTACACCCTCGACCTGAACGATCCGGACGCGGAGATCCGACGCTGCATCTCCGAGAGTCCTTACACCCGCATCGTGGTCTGCCGTGACGGTCTGGACCATATCGTTGGCGTGTTGCGCACCTCCGACCTGCTGAAGGCGGCGCTCGACAACGAACGCCTCGACGTCGAACACGCTCTGCGGCCGCCGCTCTATGTGCCGGCCGGGGTCAGCACCACGCAGCTCCTTGAAAACTTCCGCAAGGCGCGCGTGCAATCCGCCCTCATCGTCGACGAGTACGGCGAACTGCAGGGCCTGGTAACCCTCACCGACGTGCTGACATCGATCGTCGGCGAGCTGCCGTCCGAAGACGTCACCGAGGAGCAGGACGTCGTCATGCGCGAGAACGGCTCGTGGCTGATGGACGGCGGCGTCGCGGTCGAACGCTTCAAGGCCGTGCTGCAACTCGACGAGGATCTGCCCGGTGAGGAGGAAAACGCCTTCAACACACTCGGTGGCTTCTTCATGCACATGCTGGGCCGGATTCCTGCCGTCGCCGACCATTTCGAATGGAACGGCTGCCGCTTCGAGGTCATGGACATGGACAAGAACCGGGTCGACAAGGTGTTGATCACGTGTATCCAGCCCGGCGTCGTGGATGATGCCGAGAAGGCTTGATAGGTGCATCATGCCGAGGCGGGTGTGGCTGGCAGCAAGCCCGGCACCGCCGCCTTCTATTGGGCGACAAGTAGTCAATGACTAGCGGCAAATACAACGCTTTGCCCCCAGAGGACGCGGTCTACTTGCTCGCGTCTGTTCAGCGATCGAACGCGTTCCCTGACTGTCGGAAAATCTCACATTCGCTCGCTCGACGGCAATGCGCGTCTCGGCCGACCTCGGGTAAGTTCGCCAAGCCCACAAGGGGATGAGGGACTCTTCGCCCGTCTCCGACAACCATAGCGCACAGGCCGTGGGTGTCACTCAGGCTAGTTTATTATCATAATCGATAATATTTTGGCTATAATGCGCATTATGCTGAAAGATATATCGTTTATGCTAACGCATTATGGCAAGGACTCGTAGGGAATCACCGGATGCGAAAGCCTTGATCGGCACGATCATCGCGGCTGGTCGCAACATGGATCCACCCGTCTCCGCGGCGGAGCTGGCGCGACGGGTGCAGCTGGCGCCGGTGACCTTGTCGCGCATGAAGACGAGTGGCCGTGGGGACATCGCGGTAATCGCGGATATGGCCAAGATCGTCGGGCTGCGCTTGGCCCTCGCGCCGGATGACGCAGTACTGGCCAAGCTTCAATCCGGGAGCTTCTTCGATGACTGATCGCTTCGCCGTCGTCTGGACCCGCGCCGGGGGCAAGCCCGTCAAGATGGGCAGCCTGGTTGCAACCGCCCGCGAGTGCCGTTTCAGCTACGACGCCATCTTTGTGAATTCCGGCCTGCCTGGGTTCTCGCTGCTGGCGCCGGTCGAGCGGCTCCTCGACAAAACGCCTGTGGTTCGCGCTGCGACCGAGCGCTTCCCCCTGCATCCGCGGCTGATGGCGCTGATCCCGCCCAATTCCCCGGGCAACCTGCAACGGCGCGTCTACGCGGAACTGCTGTCGAAGAAGAAGCCGCCGCCGGCCCCGGGCTTTGAAACCGAGTGGGGCATCCTGATGCTGGCTGGCCGTAACGGGATAGGACATCTCGACGTGTTCCCTTCCGACCTGGAAGCTGAAGATTGGTACGCCCAGCAGGCCGGCGAAACCGCCGTGATCGGCGGACGACGCGGCATCTGGGGGTTGCTCCGGGACGAGATCCATCAATCTGGCGGTATCGGCGCTGATGCCGCTCAGGCGCTGGCCGATGTGATGGGGCCCACGCCATCCGTTGGCGGCATGACCACCAAGTTGCTTGCGGCCATTCCGGATCTGCCCGTCTGGGGCGGTGAACTGGCCAGACCTGGTACGCGAGCGGTACGCCAAACACCCTATACCGACGCCGTCATCAAGATCGAGCAGCCAGGCTACGAGGGGATTACTGTCCTTGAGGAGCTGTGCTACACGGTGCACGAGGCGATGGGCTTCCGCGTGCCCCGGCGTTGGACACTGGAGATTGATGGCATGCGCATCCTGGCCGTTGAACGATTTGACCGGACGAGAGCCGGGTTGCCGATTCCGAACGAGAGTTTGCTTACCGCTTTTTCCAGCGGCTCACCGTCCGTGACAAGCACCTCGGATCTTTTTCTGCCAGAGGTCGCAGCGTGGATCAAGAAGCTCGCCCGGCTTTGCGCTATCGATGTGCAGACAACCCTGCGCGAGATATTCAGCCGTATCGCGGTGGCGCTGATGACAGGAAACGGCGACTTGCACCTCGACAACCTGGGATTCCTGGGGGGCTCTCGGGACGTAGTCTTGGCGCCTGTATTCGACCCCGCGCCAATGCGAGCCTGGCCGCGCCACAATATGCGTATGGCTACGCCGATCGACTTCGTGCACGGCGAACCCCTGTACCGGCAGATCGCCAAGGCAGGAACGGCCTTTGGCTTTACCTTGCGCGAGGCGCTGGACGTGCTGTACCGAGCCCGTGAGGCAACCAAGGATTACCCCAAGCTGGTGACCGCCTCCAAGGGCGTCCCGGCCGCGCAGAAAAGGCAGCTCATGGACGTCGTCGCAAGAGAGCGCCAGCTACTCGCTGAGACAATTGTCATTTAGACGAAAGCCGTCGGGTCGGATGGTAGTCACACCACGGAACGAATTGCCGCTTCACCTCCGTTACTTCGCATAATGTATATTAGCAAATCCTGATATACCCCCCTTTGGAGAAACGCGTAACTCAAGACTGCTGCGGGATCGCAGCATCCAGACTGGTTATGTCCATGTCCCTCGTTAAACCTGGGGAGGGATATGATCAAGTTCACTGTACTGAGTACGAAGGGCGGGGTCGGTAAGACCACACTAGCAGCAAATCTAGGTGCACTCATGGCGGACATGGGGCTGAGAGTCCTGCTTGTCGACGCCGATGTGCAGCCCGCGCTATCAAAATATTACCGTATTAAGCGCGAAGCCCCGTTTGGCCTCACAAAAGTCATCACCACCGGATATGTCACTGAGGATTGCATCTCTCAGACGGTAATCGATGGGCTCGATGTAATCCGGTCGGACGATCCAGATGGCAGTCTCCAAACCTGGCTCCTGCATCGGATTGATCGTGGCGAGCGACTTGGCAATGCCCTGAATTCCCCCTCTGTATCCGAAGACTATTACGACTGCGTCTTAATCGACACGCAGGGAACCGTAGGGCCACTGCAGGACACCGCCGCACTCGCCGCCACACAGATCATTTCTCCAATCAAACCGGAAATTCTGTCAGCACGTGAGTTCAAAACGGGAACGATGGAATTGCTGGCGCGGCTTGAGCCGTCCCCAAACTCGAAATACAGGGTAGGGCCGGTCAAGGCAGTCATTTCGATGCAGGACCGGACTGCCGACGCGAGAATCATCGCGGAGTCGATCAGACAGGACTTCATAAAGCTGGGTGGACGTGTCACGGTCCTCGATACGATAGTCCCAGACGCCAAGTCCTACAAGGAATCAGCCACCCTTTGCATCCCCGCGCACCGGCACGAGCCGTCGCGCAAGGGCACGATGCCATCTGCCTATGAAACCATGCACGCTCTCCTCTGGGAGTTGGTGCCGAGCCTCGCAGGGCATTACGCCGGATCGGAGGCAGCACAGGACTTAGGCCGTAACGGAGCGGAAGCATGATGGCGGGCGGCAAGAAAAAGCCCCCACTCATGAACATTCCGAGTTCAATCAAGATGGTGGACTTGGCTGCCAAGCATGGGTTTACCCCAAAGTCCGATTCGGAAAAACGGACGGTACGGGAGCGCCTGAAGCTGGAAGTGTCCAACAGCCTGAACGTGCCGGCGCCAAACAGCGGGAGCGACCTCAAGCACGACACTGAAGTGGATGACTCGTGGGCAAGTCTTCCAGTAACCGCCGTTCACTTCTATGAGCGAAATCCCCGCAAGGCGAACAACGAAGCCTACGCTGAGCTGAAGGAGAGCATCCGGGTCAATGGAATCCTTCAACCCTTGACTGTCACCAAGCGGCCGGGAGAAACCCATTACATCCTGTACGCGGGTGGAAACACCCGCCTGCAGGCCATCCGTGAGTTGTGGGAGGAAACAGGGGATCCAAAGCTCCGCGAAACCCGCGTCATCATCAAAGCCTGGCGCGGTGAAGCATCCGTTCTGCTTGCCCACATGGCCGAAAACACCCAGCGCAACGATATGACCTTCTGGGATCGTGCCAACGGGACGCTGGAAATCAAGCGGCAGATGGAAGAGGAGAGCGGTAAAACACTCTCACACCGGGAGTTTGAAGCCGAAATCAAGAAATTCGGCCTCCAGACTGATCTGCGAACACTCAGCATGTACCGGTTCGCAGTCGAAAAGATTGCCGATGTCGGCCCGTGGCTTTCCGGCTTATCCGTGCGAACCATCCAGCCCCGCCTGAACCTGTTGTTGAAGCTGGCCAATCATCACGATATCGAGGAAAGCGCTTTCTATGCCGAGGTGGTCACGCCAACCGCAAAGACCATAGCCGGCATGGTTTCGGAAGATGCCCATGTATTTAGCGCAGACCTGTTTCTTGGTCGATGCGAAGCCAGCATGTCTGCCCGGCTGGAATTGAACGAGCGGGACATCGGCAAGATGCTCACCGCCATGGAGCGCTTCCCCGACATGACCCTGGAAGGCTTGCAGCGTATATGCAAGCCCCAGCGTCCGGTCGATCCTTCTGTTGTAGGCATCCAGACTCAATCCACACCAGAGTCTGTCGGCCAGGAACAGGGGAAATCGTCACAGCCCATTGCCCTTGCGCCACGATTGCCCGGGAGTACCACTCTCACTAAGCAGGCCGCAACAGAACACGGTGAACGCAGCCAAAGAGTGAGTTCAACGGCTTCCCATTCCACAGTCAGTTTCCCCCCGATCCCAGCTGAGAGTGTAGAGCCGGACCGGTTGATGACCTTGATTCAGCAAGTGCTTGTCTCCGCCGGCCTCGGCTCCTGCTATGAGCCTTCACCTGGCATGCCCATGGGGTATTGCATGGGATTCCCCAAGGATGGCCCACTTGATTTGAAAGAGAACGCGCAAAGCCGCCAGGCTGCCTGGTGGGTGCTTGCGATGGCAAGCGGACAGTTCGAACCGGACGTGTGCCGGTCTGGCCTTGACGACCCCAATGAGTGGCGCACCTTGATCCTGGAAGAAGGTAGCCAGGAAACGCTGGGGGGCCTGGAACTCGCCATCCAGCACAACATTGGTGGCCAAGGTGAGTTTCTGCCGATTCCATGGCTGCTGAACCCGGACAACCCTATTGCGGGCGTGTGCCTTGAGTTGCTCTCGGTCATTCGTGGAGGGGCTCGATCATGATGATGGTTCGCGTCACCGACAATACGCTGAGAGCCGCGCTGCTCATGCACTTGATCGAGCAGCTTGAGCGTGGCGACCTTGCCGTCCTGCTGGAAAAGGGCGCTTGTCCGAGGTCCATGGATCGGTTGCGAGGTCTCGCCATCAATGAAATTCTGCACCTGGCCTCATCAGGCCATCCCGACATCCATTTCTCGATCGATGAGGGCGGTTTCGAACTCGGAATCGAAACCCTGTTTCGGCGCAAGCAGGAA
>JANJWS010000032.1 GCA_024709425.1 Thiobacillus sp. | reverse complement strand
ACTACAGGCGGCACTCGATGCCGTGGCGGCGGGTCAGACCTACCTCTCGCCGCGCATTACCAGCCAGTTGCTCGACGCGCGCACGCGTCCGGGCGAGCCCGTGCCCAAGGCGGCGCTCACCACGCGTCAACTGGAAGTGCTACGCCTGCTCGCGCTGGGCCGCAGCGTCAAGGACATCGCGGCCGACCTGGAAATCTCCGCCAAGACGGTAGAGACCTTCCGCGCCCAGATCATGGCACGGCTCGACCTCCATGATCTCGCCAGCCTGGTGCGTTACGCCATCCGCACCGGGCTCGTCAGCGCCGAATAGGCGGCGCCGCGCCATTGACGCCATGGCGGCCACAGCGTAGCTTGGCGTGTACAAACCTTTACAAACGATCAGAAAGTCAAAGGGGACGTGCCGTGATGACGGAATTGCCAGCCACCCTGCGCCCGGCTGCGGCGTTTAGCGCGAAACATCGCGAAGCGATTCCGTGTCCCCTCGCCCGCTTGCAGGATAATGCGGCGACGTGCCCGCTTGCGGGCTTAGTCGATCGCTTAGAGGCCTCATCAGAGGGATGGGGAAGCGGACAGCGCCGGTATCATGGTCAGGGTTGGCAGCACGCCATGCCCGTCAGGGTATCGCAGCGGTATTTTCGCGCCTATGCTGCAGTCAATCTGCGTTTCCCCGTAAGACCCGCATGACGCGCGCGCTGATCGTCGACGACCGCTCCGACAACCGCTACCTGCTGCGTACCCTGCTCGCGGGGCACGGTTTCGAGGTGACGGAGGCTGCGAACGGAGCGGAAGCGCTCACGGCGGTGCGCGGCCAGCCGCCCGACCTTGTCATCAGCGACCTCCTGATGCCGGAAATGGACGGCTACACCCTGCTGCGCCGCTGGAAGGCCGACCCGGCGCTGGCGAAGGTGCCGTTCATCGTCTACACGGCTACCTACACCGAGCCACGCGACGAAAAGCTCGCGCTCGACCTCGGCGCCGACGCCTTCATCCTCAAGCCGGCCGAACCGGAGCCCTTCATGCTGCGCGTGAACGCGGTGCTCGACCAGGCCCGCGAGGGTACGCTGTCCACCGCCGCGCCCGTTCTTGGCGAGGAAGCCACGCTCAGGCAATACAACGCGGTGCTGATCGCCAAGCTGGAGAAAAAGAGCGCCCAGCTGGAACAGCGCGTGGCGGAACTCGCGCAGTCGGAAGCGCATTTGCGGCGCCTCAACCAGCTGTATGCCGCGCTCAGCGAAACCAACCAGGCGGTCGTGCATTTGAGGGACCGCGATGCACTGTTTCATTCGGTGTGCCGCATCGCGGTCGAGCAAGGGGGCTTCAAGCTGGCCTGGATCGGCTTGCTCGATCCGCAGAGCGGAGAGATCGTTCCGGCCGCCTGGCATGGCGCGTCCACCGCGTGGTTCGAACGCATGCGGCCGTTCACGATCAACGGCCCGCGCCGCGCGCCGGTGGAAATCGCGCTCGGCGAGCAACGCCGCTACCTCAGCAACGATCTGGATGCGGAGCCCGCGCTCGCCGCCATCCGCGACGCGCTGCGCGAAGCCGGGCTGCGCGCCGCCGTCTCGCTGCCGCTGCGACAGCGTGATGGGATCGTCGGCGGTCTCACCCTGTTTGCCGGAGAGACGAATTATTTCGACAGCGGCCTCGAAGAACTGGCGACCGAAATGGCCAGCGACATTTCTTTTGCGCTGGACAATTTCGAGCAGGAGACGCGCCGCCACGCGGCCGAGGATCGGCTGCGTGAAAGCGAGCAGCGTTTCCGCAATCTGGTCGAAACGACCAGCGACTGGATCTGGGAAGTCGACGAAAACGGCCTCTATACCTACGCCAGCCCGCAGGTCAAGGAACTGCTCGGGCACGCGCCGGAAGACGTGCTCGGCAAGTCACCGTTCGATTTCATGCCACCCGAGGAGGCGCGCCGCATCGCCGATATTTTCGCCGGCCATGCGCGCCAGCGCCGGCCTCTCGAAGCACTCGAAAACATCAACGTGCACAGGGACGGCCATCGGGTCGTACTCGAAACCAGCGGGGTTCCCATCATCGACGCTGCCGGCGAGTTCCGCGGCTACCGCGGCACCGACCGCGACATCACCGAGCGCAAGCACTACGAGGAGCAACTCGAAAAACAGAACAACCAGGACGCCTTGACCGGGCTTGCCAGCCGCAACCTGCTGCGCGACCGCACCGAACAGGCGATTGCCTTCGCCATGCGCCACCGCCGTTCGGTGGCGCTCCTGTTCCTCGATCTCGACGACTTCAAACGGATCAACGACAGCATCGGCCATGGCGCGGGCGACACCCTGCTGCGCACCATCGCCGGACGCATCGCCGCCTGCGTGCACGAGCGCGACACGCTGGCCCGGCTGGGCGGCGACGAATTCGTCATCCTGCTCACCGACCTCGAGAACCAGCAGGAGGTCGCGCTGACGGCGGCGCGCATCCTGCGCGCAATCGACCGCCCCATGGCGGTGGCCGGACGCGAGATCAGTGTCTCGGCCAGCGTCGGCGCGAGCCTCTTCCCGCAGGACGGGGACAGCTACGACACGCTGCTGCGCAACGCCGATGCGGCGATGTACAGCGCCAAGCAGGCCGGCCGCAACACGTTCCGTTTCTACACCGCCGACATGAACGAGAAGGCGGTACACCGCCTGGAAATGGAGGCGCGTCTGCGCCAGGCCGTCTCACGCGAGGCGCTTGCGCTGCACTACCAGCCGCTGCCGCGCCTGGATAACGGAAACGTCGCCGATCTCGAAGCGCTCCTGCGTTGGCGCGACGATGACGGCAACATGATTTCTCCGGCCGAATTCATCCCGCTTGCGGAGGAAACCGGGCTCATTGTGCCGATCGGCGAATGGGTGCTGCGGACCGCCTGCCGCCAGGCGCGGCTCTGGCAGCAGGCGGGGCACGAACTGCGCGTCGCCGTCAACCTCTCCGCACGGCAGTTCCGCGACCGCAACCTGGCGGCCATGGTGCGGCGCTGCCTGGAGGAAAGCCGGTTGCCGCCACGGCTGCTCAAGCTCGAAATCACCGAGAACGCGGTGATGGAAGACGCCGAACAGGCGGTGGCGATTCTGCGCGAGCTGAAGGCGCTAGGCGTCAGCCTCGCGGTGGACGATTTCGGCACGGGCTATTCGTCGCTGGCCTATCTGCGGCGCTTTCCCCTCGACCAGTTGAAAATCGACTATTCGTTCGTGCACGGCATGCTCGAACACCCGGACAACGCGGCCATCATGCAGGGCATCGTCAGTCTGGCACGCAGCCTGCGCCTGGAAACGGTCGCCGAAGGCGTGGAAACCGTCGCACAGCGCGACTATCTTGGAAACATCGGCTGCGACCTGATGCAGGGCTATCTGTACAGCCGCCCGGTGCCACCCGAAGAACTGGAGACGCTGCTCATGCAGAAAACCCCCTGACCGCACGCCAGGGGTTTCACAAAGAATGCCAAGGATAACCGGGGGAACACGGCAAGAATGAGAAGGGTTGCTCAAAGCGTGCGTGCCTGCGCAACCGTCATCGCCAGCCTGCTGTTGCTGCTGGTTACCCTGTCCCCTGCCGCCGGCGAGCGGGTGCGCGTCGGCGTCTACGAGAACAGCCCCAAGGTCGCCCTCTCGCCAGCGGGCAAGCCCGAAGGCATCTTTGTCGACCTGATCGAAGCCATCGCCGAAGAGGAAGGATGGGAGATCGAATACGTGCCCGGCACCTGGCAGCAGGGGCTGGGCCGGCTGGCCAGCGGGCAGATCGACCTCATGCCCGACGTGGCGCGCACCGCCGAGCGTGAGGCGCTGTACGCCTTCCACCGCGACCCGGCGCTGTCCAGCTGGAGCCAGATCTACGCCCGCCCTCGCAGCGGCATCCATTCCCTGCCCGACCTTGCGGGCCGCCGCGTGGCGGTGCTCGACGGTTCCACACAGGAAGCGGAATTTCGCAGCATGATCGACGGATTCGGCTTCGACGTCGAACTGGTGCCGCGGCCCGATTTCGCCGCAGCCTTTCGTGCCGTGGCGGATGGCAATGCCGATGCGGTCGTGACCAACCGTTTCTACGGCACGCGTCACGCAGGGCGCTTCGGCCTCGAGGACACCGCCATCATCTTCGCGCCGACGCGCCTGTATTTCGCCGCGCCCCGCACGGCCGACCCGGCACGGCTGCAGGCCATCGACCGCCATCTTGCCGCGTTCAAGCAGGACCCCGGTTCCACCTACTACCGTTCATTGCGACGCTGGACGGGCGACGAACTCGCCCCGCACCTGCCGGGCTGGATCGTCGCTGCGGCCGTGGCGTCACTGGTCCTGCTGGTCGCCGCCGCGATAATCACCGGGCTGATGCGCCGCCAGGTCCGCGCGCGCACCGCCGAACTGCGCCAGCGCAACGCGGAGATGGCCATCCTCAACCGCACCCTGCGCGCCACCGGGTCGAGCCTCGACCTGCGAATGGTTCTCGACGAAACCGTGCGCGGCGCGCTGGAACTGACCGGCTGCGACGGCGGCGTGCTGTGCGTGCGCGAGCCGCAGCGGGGCCTGATGCGTGTCGAGGCGCGCGTCCGCTCCTGCAACGAGACCGATCGTGCCCCCGATGGCGGGCCGCTACGCGACGCGGCCTGTCCCGCGATGCTCGAAGGCGCGATGAAAGGCAGGTCCCGCGTCGTACTGCGCGCCGGGGCACCGGGCACCCCGCAGCCCTGCGGCAATGTCGTGGACGCCACGGTACGCTGGAACGTCTATTTTGCCTTGCAGGCGCAGGGCAAGACCCTCGGCCTGCTGTGTCTGTTCTCGCGCGCGGAAGAACCACCCGCCGAACGCACGCTGGATGTCGTTCAGGAACTGTGCGTGCCGGTGGCACTGGCGATGGAAAACCTGCGTCTTTACGAGGAGATGCGGCGCCACGCCGCCGAACTCGAAACACGGGTCGAGGCGCGCACCCGTGAACTCGCGGAAACGACGCACTTTCTCGATACCCTCATCGACCGCATGCCCAATCCCGTCTTCTACATGGATGCCGAACTGCGCCACCTCGGCTGCAACCCGGCCTACGAGCAGGCCTTTGGAATATCGCGCCAGCAGCTCGTCGGCAAGACCCTGCTGGATCTGACGTTCATGCCGGAGGCGGAACGGCGCGTGCTCTACGAGCGAGACAAGGCATTGATCGCATCCGGCGCCAGCCTTTTCGAGGAGGCGTCAACCCGCTTTGCCGACGGCGAAGCGCACCAGATCCTGTATTCGCTGAGTGCCTTCCAGCACGCCGACGGCACGCCGGGCGGGCTGGTCGGCGTCATCACCGACATCACGCCGCTCAAGAAAGCCGAAGCGGCCCTGATCGAGGCCCGGCATGCCGCCGAAGCCGCAGACCGCCTCAAGTCGGCATTCCTCGCCACCATGAGCCACGAACTGCGCACGCCGCTCAATTCCATCATCGGTTTCACCGGCATCCTGCTGCAGCAGCTCGCCGGACCTCTGAATACCGAGCAGAGGAAACAGCTTGAGATGGTGCTGGGCAGTTCGCGCCACCTGCTGGCACTCATCAACGACGTGCTGGACATCTCCAAGATCGAAGCCGGCGAACTTGCCGTGGCGTCGGAACCCTTCGATCTCGCCGCCTCGATCGTGAAGGTCGTCGGCATCGTCGCGCCGCTGGCCGAAGACAAGGGCCTGGCCCTGCACATTCTCGGTGCGGAACAAGTCGGACAAATGGTGGGCGACGGCCGCCGCGTTGAGCAGATCCTGCTCAATCTGCTCTCCAACGCCATCAAGTTCACCGAGCGCGGCACGGTCACGCTGTCGGTGGACACCTCTGACGACGGCAACACAGTGCGGCTGCATGTGCAGGACACCGGCATCGGGATCAAACCAGACGACATGGCGCAGCTGTTCCAGCCGTTCCGCCAGCTCGATTCGACGCTGACCCGTGCCCACGAAGGCACGGGCCTGGGGCTTGCCATCTGCCGCCGCCTCGCCACGCTGATGGGCGGGAGCATCGAGGCCGTGAGCCGCGTGGGGGAAAGCAGCACGTTCACCGCCACGCTGCCCGTCGGAGGGCGGCAGCCATGAGTGCCCCCATCAATGGCGCCACGCTCCGCATCGTCCTCGCCTACGCATTCTTTGCCGGACTGTGGATCCTGCTGTCGGACACCGTGCTGGAAGCCGTCGTCAGCGACGCCGCCACGTTCGCGCGCCTTTCCATCTACAAGGGCTGGGCATTTGTGCTGGTTACCGCCCTGCTGCTGGCGGTGCTGCTGCGTCGCGAATTGTTGCAGCGGCACCGCGCCCACATGCTGCTCGAACAGCGCGTGGCGGCGCGTACCGCGGACCTGACCGAGATGACACAGTTCCTCGACACCCTCGTCGATCACATTTCCAGCCCGATTTTCTACAAGGGTGCAGACCTTCGCTTTCGCGGCTGCAATCGCGCCTACGAGCAGGCTTTCGGCGTGACACGGGACGACTTCATCGGCAAGACCGTGCTCGACCTGGAATACCTTCCGTCGGCCGACCGCGAGGCCTACCAGGCCGAGGACGCGGCAATGTTGGCGGCCGGCCGTACGCTCAGCCGCGAGGCGATGATTCCCTTTGCCGATGGCCGCACCCACCATACCTTGTATTCGGTAAGCGGCTTCCGCCGGCCGGACGGTTCGCCCGGCGGCCTCGTCGGCATCATCGTCGACATCACGCCGCAGAAGGAGGCCGAGGCGGCGCTGGCCGAAGCCAAGCACGCCGCCGAATCCGCCGACCGCGTCAAGTCGGCCTTCCTCGCCACCATGAGCCATGAGCTGCGCACGCCGCTCAATTCGATCATCGGTTTCACCGGGATCGTCCTGCAGGAACTGGCCGGTCCGCTCAACCCCGAGCAGAAGAAACAGCTCGGCATGGTGCAGGACAGTTCACGCCACCTGCTGGCGCTCATCAACGACGTGCTCGACATTTCCAAGATCGAGGCGGGCGAATTGCGGGTCGCAGCGCAGGCTTTCGATCTGGCGGAATCGATCCGCAGGGTAACGGGCATTGCGCGCCCACTCGCCGAGGCCAAGGGACTCGCGCTCACCGTCGACGTGGGCGACGCGCTCGGCGAAATCGTGGGCGATGCGCGCCGCGTCGAGCAGATCCTGCTGAATCTCCTCGGCAACGCGGTCAAGTTCACCGAACGAGGAACCGTCACACTCAGCGCCCGGCAGATCGAGAACCATGCTTCCGAAGCGGGCACGCCGGCAACGGCTACCCTGCGCCTGCGCGTCGCGGATACCGGCATCGGTATCAGGCCGGAAGACATGGCGCAGCTTTTCCAGCCGTTCCGCCAGGTGGATTCCACCCTCTCGCGCAGCCACGAAGGCACCGGGCTGGGCCTTGCCATCTGCCGGCGCCTGGCGGCACTGATGGGCGGCCGCATCGAAGCGGAAAGCCGCTTTGGTGAAGGCAGCACGTTCACCCTCACCCTGCCGCTCTACAGCCCCCCTTGGAGGTGACATCATGAACCGACGCATCCTGCTGATCGAGGACAACGAGCAGAACCGTTATCTCGTCACCTATCTGCTGGAAGCACGCGGGTGGGTGGTGACGCACGCACCCGACGGCCCCTCCGGCCTCGAACTCGCCGGCGCGACCAACCCGGCGCTGATTCTCCTCGATATCCAGTTGCCCGGCATGGATGGCTACGCCGTTGCACGTCGGCTGCGCACGATGGCGAAACTGGAGGGCGTTCCGATCGTCGCCGTGACCTCTTACGCGATGCCAGGCGACCGCGAACACTGCCTGGTCGCAGGCTGCACCGGCTATCTGGAAAAGCCGATCGACCCGCAGACGTTTGTCGAGCAGGTCGAATCCTTCCTGCCACCGGATTCCGATACCTCCGGCCCCCGTGCATCCTGACACCACGAATCCGCGCCCGTTCTGGAACGGCGGCATCGGGATTTCCCCGATGCCGCCTCGGGAAAAACCCGATTTCCTCGTTGCGTCCCAGGAGCGATGATGACGCCATTCGTCACGCCGGCTTGCGCATGAACGACCCTACACCTCCCCTGCCGCGCCCCCTGCGCGTGTTGCTCGTCGAAGACACGCCGGACGATGCCGTGCTGCTGATGCGTACCTTTGCCAAGGGGGGCTTCAAGCCCGAGCATGTGCGCGTGGAAACACCGACGGCAATGCGCGCGGCACTCGAGGCGGGCGGCTGGGATATCGTCGTCTCCGATTACTCGCTGCCGGAATTCAGTGCCTTCGATGCGCTGCAAATGACCCGGCAGCATGATCCGGACCTCCCCTTCATCATCGTCTCCGGGAACATCGGCGAGGATGTCGCGGTGCGCGCGATGCGTGCCGGTGCACAGGACTACCTGCTCAAGCACAACCTTACGCGGCTCGCGCCGGTGGTGACTCGCGAGATCGAGGAAGCCGCCATACGCCGCAGCCGGCGGGATGCGGAAGACAGCCTGCGCAATCAGCAGGCGCGCATGGACAGCATCCTCAACGCATTGGGCAACATCGTCTGGTCGGTCGACCTGCCGGCGCTGCAGATCGAATACCTCAACCCCGCGGCGGAAACGATCTATGGCTGCCCCGTCGCCGACCTCCTGGGCGACCTCGAACGCTGGCTGGAACACGTGCACCTCGAAGACCGACCACGCATGCGCGAGTATGTCGGAAACACGCTTGCGGCCGGCAGCAACGGTGCCGAATACCGCATCGTTCGCCCCGATGGCGAGGTGCGCTGGCTGCAGGATCGTTCCAGGGTGATCGTCGACGCCCAGGGGCGCAAGCTGCGCATCGATGGCGTTGCCAGTGATGTGACGCGCGACAAGGAAAGCCAGGCGCAACTCTACCGCGCCGCCCACCATGACGCGCTGACCGACCTGCCCAACCGCAAGCTCATGCTGGAGCGGCTGCGCCAGGCCCTTGCCCGCCATGGACACGAAGGCGGCATGCTGGCGCTGATGATGATCGACATTGACCGCTTCAAGACCATCAACGACAGTCTCGGCCACAAGGCCGGCGACAGCTTGCTGTGCCAGGTGGCTGGACGCATCGCTGGGAGCCTGCGTGACGAGGACACCGTGGCACGGCTTGGGGGCGACGAGTTCGTCGTCCTCCTGCCGGACGTCCCTGACGAAGCCGGCGCCGCCGCGGCGGCCCATAAGGTCGCATTTGCCCTCGCACCGCCGATGCAGATCGAAGACCAGGCGATCCATTGCACGGCCAGCCTCGGTATCGTGCTGTACCCGCGCGACGGCAGCGATGCCGAAACGCTGATGAAGAATGCGGATATCGCGATGTACGCCGCCAAGCACGCGGGGCGCAACGCCTGTCGTTTCTATGCTCCGGACATGAATGCCGAGGCTGCACGGCTGCTCGACCTGGAAAACGCCCTGCGCGGCGCGCTCGAACGCGGCGAGTTCGAGATCCATTACCAGCCCCAGGCCGACCTCACGCGCGGTGGCGTCATCAGCGGGTTCGAGGCCCTGCTGCGCTGGCGCCGGCCGGACACTGGCCTGGTCATGCCGAACGACTTCATCCCGCTGGCGGAGGAAACCGGGCTCATCGTCCCTATCGGCGACTGGGTGCTGCGCGAAGCCTGCCGCCAGGCAAGACTCTGGGTCGAGCAGTTCGACCCAGATCTGCGGGTGGCGGTCAATCTCTCGGCGCGCCAGTTCGCTGAACCGGGACTGGCGCAGAGCGTGGCGACCGCGCTGCAGACGAGCGGACTGGCCGCACGCAACCTCGAACTCGAACTGACGGAATCGATGATCATGCAGGACCCGGACCAGTCCGGGCAAACACTCGCGAACCTGAAGCGCATGGGCATCACCCTCGCCGTGGATGACTTCGGCACCGGCTATTCGAGCCTTGCCTACCTGCGGCGCTTCCCCATCGACACCCTGAAGATCGACCGGTCCTTCGTCGGCGAGCTTACTTCGAACCCCGACGATGCGGCCATCTGCGCATCGATCATTGCGATGGCCCATTCACTGCGTCTGAAGGTCATCGCCGAAGGCATCGAGACCGACAGCCAGCTCGGTTTTCTCGTCCAACGGGGTTGCAACAGCGCGCAGGGCTACCTCATCGGCAAACCTTTGTCCGCCGCCGCCACCCACGACCTGCTCGGCCGCGGCACGCGTCACATGCCGAACGCGCCCCTCCGCAACGAGCACACCCTGCTCGTCATCGACGACGACGACTTCATCGTTGCAGCGGTCAAACGGCTGTTCAAGACCGATGGCTACCGCATCCTGGCCACCAGCAGCCCCGACGAGGCCCTCGACCTGCTTGCCACCAACCACGTCGGCATCATCATCTCCGCCCAGTGCATGCCGGACATGGCCGGAACCGAGTTCCTGCGCCATGTAAAGAATCTCTACCCGGATATTGCCTACATCGTTTTGTCGAGCCACACGGAACTGCAGTCGGTCATCGACTCCATCAACACCGGTACCATCCATCGTTTTCTCACCCGGCCATGGGACGATGACACCCTCCGCGCCGCGGTTCACGAAGCCTTTGGCCAGCAGGCGCTGCAACGGCAGAATGCACTGCTGAACCTCCAGTATCACGATGTCTCGACACGCCTCACCGAGCAGCAGGCCCAGTTACAGGCATTGCAGAAACGCCTGGCTGCGTGCCGCGCCAAGACATAGCCGCACGCAGCGGGTAAGCGTAAGGACGCGCCCAGCCATCCGTCGTGGCGCCTGGCCCTGAGATTCAGGCCAGTGCGTATTTCACGCCAAGCGCCTGCCAGTAGGCCATCTCATCTTCCAGCGCACGCCGTGTCAGCGGGCGTCGTTCGAGCCAACCGTCGGGCAGCACAAGACCGAAACGCTTGCCGTTGGCTTCCACCTTCAGGTCGGGCAGGCGCGGTTCGGCGCGGCTGCGGCACAGGATCACCGCCTGGCGCAGCAGCCATACCATGAGCCGGTCAGGCTCCGGCACGCTGCCGTCGGCGAAGGTCGGCAGCTTGACGAGTGCGCCGCGTTGTGCGCGTGCGAGCAGTGCGAGGCGCGCCTGTTCTGTGCGCGAAAAACCTGGCATATCGGCGTTTTCCAGGATGTAACCCGAATGCCGGTGGTAGCCGCCGTGCGACACCGACAAGCCGATTTCGTGTAGGCGCGCCGCCCAGTCGAGAAAACACGCCTCGTTGTCGTCGAGCTTACCCGCAGCGGTCATGAGCTTCATGGCGACCCGTTTCACGCGCGCGGCCTGTTGGGTGTCGATGTGGTAACGGCGCATGAATTCGTCGACCGTGGCCTCGCGCATGTCCTGCTGGTGGAAGCGCCCCAGCAGGTCATAAAGGATTCCCTCGCGCATCGCGGTCTCGGCCACGTCCATCTGCGCAATACCCAGTTCGGCAAACAGGCCCGCCATGATGGCGAAGCCGCCGGCGATCACCGGTCGTCGGTCACGCGTGAGGCCTGCGAGATCGAGCGCGTCGACGTGGCCCGCCTTGAGCATATGGCTGCGAAGCATGGCCAGGCCGTCGACGGTGATGCCGCGTGGTGACCAACCATTCTGTTCGAGAATTTCCCGCAGCGCGCGAGCGGTTCCGGAAGCCCCGATCGCCTGCTGCCAGTTGTCACGCGAGAATTCGCGCGCGATGCGCTCGACCTCGACACGTGCCGCAGTCTCGGCGGCCTTGAGCGACGTCTTGTCGAGTACGCCACGGTCGAAAAATCGCTGGGAGAAATTCACGCAGCCCATGTGCAGGCTTTCGCGCTCGTGCGGCTTCAGGCCGTGACCGATGATGAATTCGGTGGAGCCGCCGCCGATATCGACCACCAGGCGCCGGTCGGGCGAGGCTGGCAGCGAATGCGCGACGCCCAGATAGATCAGGCGCGCCTCCTCACGGCCGGCAACAATCTCGATGGGATGACCGAGCGCGATCTCCGCCTTGGGGATGAATTCCTCGGCGTTCTTTGCCACGCGCAGTGCCGAGGTTCCGACGCAGCGGATCGCCTCCGGCGACAGACCGCGCAGACGTTCGCCGAAGCGATGCAGACAGGCCAGCGCGCGCGCCTGCGTGGCATCGTCGAGATACTTGTCGGCGGTCAGCCCGCCGGCCAGGCGCACGGTTTCCTTCAGCGAATCGAGCGGATAGAGCTGATCACCCGCCACGCGGGCGACTTCCAGACGGAACGAGTTGGAGCCAAGGTCGACCGCAGCGAGGGTGTCGTAGGTTTTCATCACAGGGCGCCAAAGAAAAGATAAGCCATGCCGATCGCGGCCACGATGCCCGCAACGTCTGCGATCAGGCCGCAGGCAACGGCATGACGCACGCGCTGGATGCCGACCGCGCCAAAATACACCGCGAGCACGTAGAAAGTGGTTTCGGTGCTGCCCTGCACGATCGATGCCAGCCGCCCGGCAAAGGAATCGGCACCATGTGCCTGCATGGTGTCGATCATCATCGCGCGGGCGCCGCTGCCGGAAAACGGCTTCATCAGCGCGGTCGGCAGGCCGTCGACCCAGCGCGCGTCGAAGCCGAACGCCAGCACCGCGCCACGGATGCCGCCCATCAGCAGGTCGAGCGCACCGCTGGCGCGGAACACGCCGATCGCCACCAGCATCGCGACAAGATAGGGAATGATCGTGACCGCGGTGTGAAACCCCTCCTTCGCGCCCTCGACAAAGGCCTCGTAGGCATTCACGCGCCGGCGTACTGCCATCAGCAGAAACGTGACGATGATGCCGAACAACAGCACGTTGCTGAGGATGGTCGACTGCCGTGTCATCGCGGCGGCATCGAGGCTGGAAAAATGGACTACCAGGCCCGCGACCAACGCGGTGGCCCCGCCAAGATAAGCCAGTGTGACGCGATTCCAGAGGTGCAACTTCTGGAAGAATCCCGTCACGAACAAGCCGATCAACGTGCCGATGTAGGTGGTAATGAGGAGCGGCACGAATACGTCGGTCGGATCCGCTGCGCCAAGTTGCGCGCGATAGGTGAAGATGGTCACCGGCAGCAGCGTCACCGACGCCGTATTGATGACGAGGAACAGCACCTGTGCGTCGCTCGCCGTGTCCTTCGAAGGATTGAGCGTTTGCAGCTCCTGCATCGCCTTGATGCCGAGCGGCGTCGCGGCGTTGTCGAGCCCGAGCATGTTGGCGCCCATGTTCATGGTCATCGCGCCCAGCGCCGGGTGGTTCGCCGGCACTTCGGGAAACAGGCGGCGAAACAGCGGCGCCAGCCCGCGCGTCAGCAGGTCCAGCATGCCCGCGCGCTCGCCGATCTTCATCATCCCCAGCCACAATGCCATCACGCCGGTCAGGCCGAGTGCGATCTCGAACGCGGTCTTGCTGCTATCGAACAACGCCTTCACCAGTGCGGCGAAGATGTCCGCGTCACCCAGAAAAACCAGCTTGACGAGCGCGATGAGGCAAGCAACCAGGAAAAAGCCGATCCACAATGCGTTGAGCATGGGTACCGAGCCGCTACGAGACCCAGCCTGCGATCACGATCAGCAGCCCCGCCGCCAGCCAGATCACCAAGCCGCGCCAGATCATGCTCACCGCGCTGTCGATGCAATCGGCATCGGGTGCCGAGCCAGTGCCCAGTTCGGGGCGCCACACGCGTTCGCCGGCGACGGTGACTTCCTGGCCGAGCCGGATACCCATTGCGCCCGCCCCGGCTGCGATCACCACGCCTTCTTCCGGGTCCGGCCAGGTGTCCGCCTGGGTGCGCCAGCAATAGGTGGCGTCTTCGAAATTGCCGGCGATGGCATAGGTCAGCGCGGTCAAGCGCGCGGGCACCCAGTTCAGTGCGAGAAAGGCGCGCTGCGCGAAGACGCCGAACAGGCCGCGGCTGTCTGCCCAGCGCCGCGACAGGATCGACGCCGCCCGAAACAGCACGGCACCGGCCGGCCCCAGCGGCACCAGCAGGACGAACCAGAACAACACCCCGAACATCTGCCGGTGGCTCGCCGCCATGGTCTGCTCGATGGCAACACGCACAAGATCGTCCGCGGAAAATCCGCTGGCGTCCCCCCCGCGCCACGTGCCAAGCTGCTCACGCGCACCGTCGAGATCGCCAACGCGCAGCAGGCGCGCGACGCGCTCGGCATTGTCACTGTAGTACTTGAAACCCAGCGTGGCATACAGCACCGCAACGTTCCATAGCCAGCCGAGCACGGGACTGACACCATCGAGCAGCGCGAACACCAGCCAGGCCAACGCGACGACCGGCAGCGCCGCGAGTGCCCAGGCGATCGCGCCATGGCTGTATTCACCGCCGTTGAAACGACGCTCGATCAGCTGGGTGAGCTGCGCGTAGCGCTGATAGTGCGGCAACGGACGCCGCAGCGGCCGCACATGCTCCAGAGCGACAGCGGCCAGCACCGAGAAGAAAGCCATCAGCGGTTCATCTCCAGCGTAAAGATGCCGATGCGATTGACCTGACCCGCCGGCCGGTAGAGTTCGACCGTCGGCATGGCAAGTGTCTGCCCACGCGCGACCAGCGCGTCGGCAAGCCCCTGATAGGCCTTGGATGGTGCCAGCAGCACCGCTGCCTGCACCTGCGCAACGTGCACCGGACGCCGCGCAATGCGGCCTTCCTGCAAGCCCGCGGGCAGCGGCGCCGAGGCATCGAGGAGATAGCCCAGCTGCGCCCGTACCTGCCCCTGCCGGTCACGCGGATCGGTCAGAATCACGCTGATGGTATCGCCCGCGACCACGCCCGCCTTGCCAAACTTGCCCAGTGCGATACGGTGGGTCTTGCCCATGTTGGCGATCGGACCTTCATAGTCGAGGTAGGCATAGCGATAGGGGCCCGCCTCGGTCTCTGTCACACTGACCGCGGCAAAGCCGCCCCACCACCAGTACACCGCCAAGAGTGGCAGCACGAACGCCAGCAAGAATGCCGGCCACTGTTTCCTCAACACTCGCCTTACTCCCTCATGCAGGCCCGAAGATATCACAGGCGCCGCGGCTGGCGCGTGCCTGGGCATGGCACGATTTGGCGGTTTTACGGTTTGTGGGTACGATTTGGCCTGAGAATCAGCATAAAAACCGGTCCCGACACCCCCCCATGTCTTCCCGCCTCTTCCCTGCCCCGCAACGCGTGCTGGCGATTGCCACCGGCCGCTGAACCGGGGTCGCGCCATGCTCTGCTCACCCGACGAACTGCTGCAGAAGAACCAGGCCCTGTCCGGCGCCTGGGAGCGCTATCAGGCGGCGCCCAGCTTCGAAAGCTTCGTCGAACTGGCCGTCTCGATCAACAGCTTTACCGAGTTTCTCATCGACAAGGGCGTCACCGCCCTGCACCACGCCAGTCACCAACTCGAGCAGGTGGCCCTCGCGCTTTTCAGCGAGGAAGTCACCCACCCGCTGCCGCAGCACGAACTGGACGACCTGCGCCAGCGCATCGGCGCGCTGACGCGCATGACGGCCGCTCACGCCAATGCCGCGGCCGGGTTGGTCGAGCGTCGCCAGGACCGGACGCAGGAAGCGCCGCACAACCTCGAAATCGGCCATACCTGGCTGGTCGGGCACACGCCGGAACCGTGGCGTGAACTGCTGGCGCAACTCGGCTATTTCGGCATTGGCGCACAGTTTTTTACCTGGAGCGATCCCCTGCCCGAAAACGGCGACAGCTCGCCGCTTCTGCTGCTCGACCTGAACAGCCTGCCCGTGACGGAATGGGGTGAACGTATCGGCGCGCTGCGCGAGCGCTATGCCATGGGGCAGATCATCGCCATCGGCGTACGCTCGGAATTCGAGCCCTTGCAGCAGGCCCTGCGCGGAGGTTGCGACGGCTGCCTGCTGGAGGGCACGTCGCTGCACGGCATCGTCGAACGCATCATGGAACTGAACGAGCGGCAGGAACAGGAAGCCTACCGCGTGCTCATCGTCGAGGACTCCAAGACCGCAAGCCATCTCATCCGGCGCACGCTGGAAGAAAACCAGATCATTTCGGAAATCGTCAACGACCCGCGCCAGGCCCTGAATGCCCTGCGGCAGTTCAATCCGGACCTGATCCTGATGGACATGTACATGCCCAACTGCACCGGGGTCGAGGCTGCACGCATCATCCGCCAGCACAGCGAATTCCTCAGCACGCCCATCGTCTACCTGTCGGGCGAGACCAACGTCGCGTTGCAGGTCGACGCCATGCGCCTGGGTGGCGACCACTTTCTCACCAAGCCCTTCAATCCGGTGTTCCTCAACGCCATCGTCAAGAGCAAGATCGAGCGCTACCGTGCGCTGCGGCGCACCATGTACCACGACAGCCTCACCGGCCTGTTGAACCACTCCAGCGGCAAACACACGCTCGACATGCTGCTCTCCAGCATCGCCCACGAGGGCGGGTTCCTGTCGGTGGTCATGATGGACATCGACCATTTCAAGCAGGTCAACGACAGCTACGGCCACCCGGTCGGCGACCAGGTCATCCGCAGCCTGTCGTGGCTCCTGAAACAGCGTCTGCGCAAGCACGACGTGCTGTGCCGCTACGGCGGCGAGGAATTCCTCATCGCCCTCCCCCACACCGACGCCGATCAGGCCTTTCTCATCATCGATCGCATCCGCCAGGATTTCAGCCAGATTCGCCATCCATTCGGCGACAGTCACTTCCTAGCCACCAGCAGCGGCGGTATTGCCACCTATCCGCTGCATCGGACCGGCGACACCCTCATCAAGGCCGCCGACGAGGCGCTCTATCAGGCCAAGCGCGGCGGTCGCAACCGCATCCAGATCAGCGACGCCTGAAACGCGCCCATCGCGGCACGGCGACCTACCCGAGAATCAGCTTCAACCCGATCAGGATCGTCACGATCTCGAATGCGCGCTTGATCCACAGATTGCCCTTGCGGATCGCGAGATGGCTGCCCAGGTAGCCGCCCAGGACCGAACCGGCCAGCAGCGCGGGCATCCAGTCCCACGCCACGGTGCCGATGAACCCCAGCACTACCGCGCCGGTGCCGTTCCACAGCAGGCCGCACAGGATCAGCGTGTACGCCACCGCGCGCGTGTAGTCGAGGCCGAACCAGCGGATCAGCCAGAGCGTGAGAAACAGCCCCGTACCGCTGGTGATCGAACCATTGAGAAAACCCACCCCGAACAGCCCCGCCATGCCGATCGCAAGTCCGGCCCCCGCACGGTTGCGCGGCGCATGCTCCATGCCGAGCTGCGGCTTGAACACCGAATACAGCCCCAGGCCCAGGGTGAGCACGCCCAGCGAAAGCGTGGCGGCGCGCTCCGGAATCTGCAGGATGGTCAACGCACCGAGCACCACCCCCGGCAGGCCGGCACCAAGAATGACGAGAGAGAAGCGGCGCTCCAGGTGCGATTCCCGCAGATGGCGCAGCGTGGCGCCCAGGCCCAGCGCGACACTGGCGACCTTGTGGGTGGCAAGCGCCACACCGAACGGCAGGCCGAGAAAGATCAACATGGGAAACTGGATCAGCCCCGCGCCGCCGCCGGACAGCGCGGAGAAGAAATTGGCCGCCAGCGAGGCGACGAACAGGATCAGTTGGTCGAGCATGCGGGCAAAGGGATTCGAGGCGCCATGCCGGTCACGCGGTTTCGACGAATTCGAGCGCGTTACCGTCGGCGTCGCGGCAGAACAGGGCAGCGCGCCCCGAGCGGCTCGCCGTGCATGCGACGCCCGCCGCATCCAGACATGCCTTCAACGCATCAAGGTCATGCACCCCGAAGGCGAGATGGCGGTCACGCCCGCCGTGTTCCGGCCGCACGCTGTCGGCGTCGGGGTTGGGCAACTGCATGAGATGCAGTTGCCGGCCGTCACCGAGCGCGTACCAGGCGCCGGGATACGGCAGGTCCGGCCGCGCGCACGGCACCAGCCCAAGCACGCTCTCGTAAAACGTCCTCGCGCGCGCGAGGTCGGACACCAGCAGGCCGGCGTGCAGCAGACCACCGATTTCAGGCATGGGCGTGCTCCTTCAAAGGCGCGTCCTGCATGCGGCCGGAGAACAGGCTGGCGGTCGCGATCATCGCCGCGCCCAGCCATTCCTGCACGCCCATGCGTTCGTGCGACAGAAAATAGGCCGCCACCGCGGCCACCACCAGTTCGAACAGGAAGATGACGATGGCGCGGTTGGCCGGCACGCGCGCGAGGCCGTATTGCACGGCGTAGGTCACGCTGGCAATCGCCGCGCCCACGCCGACCAGCAGCGCCCAGGGGCGCCAGTCGGCGTGCCCGACGAAGTCCAGCTCGCCATCCATCAGGCCCAGTCCGATGCCGGTCAGCACGACGACGCCGGCCCACACCGCGGTCGAGCGCGCGCCTTCGCTGACCCCGCCAAGATGGCGGCTGATGACGTTGCTGAGCGCGAACATCATGCCCGCGGACAGCGCGATCCATTCCGCGCGGCTGGCGGGCAGGGGCCAGTCGCCCGGCTGCCACAGCATCGTCAGCGCCCCGCCCGCGGCAAGCGCCATCACCACCGCACCCGCGCCGTTGAGGCGTTCGCCCAGCAGCACGCGCGAGAACAGCACCGTCCACAGGGGCGACAAGAAGAACAGCAGCAGCACGCGCACCACCTCGCCCTGCAGCATCGCCAGCACATAGGCGAGGTTGGTCCAGCCCGCCGCCAGCGCCAGCGCCGCCAGCCACATCCGCTGCCCGCGCACGCGGGCGAGCTCGCCCCCGTGCAGCCAGCCCAGCACGGCCAGCGGCACGGCATAGGTGAAGAACGTCGAGGCGATGCCGCCGACGCCCGCCTCGTCCAGCAGGCGGTAGGGATACCACATCAGCCCCCACATGCCGGCGGCATAGACGAGACTGGCGAGGGCAAGGGGACGCTGGAATCGGGGGGAAGACATGGGCCGTATAATCACACGTTTACAATGCGCCACAGCCGTCGATGAATCCGCGTCTCGAACAACTGCACCCCTACCCGTTCCAGAAACTGCGCGAACTGCTCGCAGGGGTGACGCCGAATCCCGCGCTCGCGCCGATCAACCTGTCGATTGGCGAGCCGAAGCACGCAACGCCACAATTCATCAAGGACGCGCTCGTCGCCGGGCTCGACGGGCTGGCGCATTATCCCATCACTCAGGGCTCCGAGGCGCTGCGCGCGGCCATTGCCACGTGGGCCGAACGTCGCTACGGCGTGAAACTCGACCCCGCGACCGAAATCCTGCCGGTCAACGGATCGAGGGAAGCCCTGTTCGCCTTCGCGCAGGCCACCGTCGACTCCACCCGCCACGGCCGCCGCACGGTGGTCTCGCCCAACCCCTTCTACCAGATCTACGAAGGTGCGGCGCTGCTGGCCGGCGCCCGCCCCTTCTTCCTCAACACCCTGCCGGAAAACGGCTTCTGCATGGACTGGTCGCGCGTGCCGGAGGACCTGTGGGAAAGCATCGGCCTCGTCTACGTCTGCTCGCCCGGCAACCCCACCGGCAAGGTCATGTCGCTGGAGGCGTGGCGGACGCTGTTCGAACTGTCCGACCGTCACGGCTTCGTCATCGCTGCCGACGAGTGCTACTCGGAAATCCATTTCCGCGAGGACGATCCGCCGCTGGGCGCGCTGACCGCCGCGCAACGGCTCGGCCGCGGCTTCCGGAACCTCGTCGTGTTCAACTCGCTGTCCAAGCGCTCCAACGTGCCCGGCCTGCGTTCCGGCATGGTCGCGGGCGACGCCTCGGTGATGAAGCAATTCCTGCTCTATCGCACCTATCACGGCAGCGCGATGAGCCCCGCGGTGCAGGCCGCCAGCGTCGCTGCATGGAACGACGAGGCCCACGTGGTCGAGAACCGCCGCCAGTACGCGGAAAAGTTCGCCGCCATCATGCCCGTATTGCAGGACGTGCTGGCCTTTGACGCGCCCGACGCCGCCTTCTACCTGTGGGCGAAGGTACCGGGCGGGGACGATGCGGCGTTTGTGCGCGGCCTGTATGAGAAGCAGCATGTCACCGTGCTGCCCGGCAGCTATCTCGCGCGCGACGCCGCCGGCACCAACCCCGGCAAGGGCTTCGTCCGCATCGCCCTGGTCGACAGCCTGGGGGCCTGCGTGGAAGCGGCCGGGCGTATTGCGGCGTTCGTTGACGAGGGCGCATAAGGCACACGCCCGTTGTCACCCTCTCCCCCGGCCCCTCCCCCTCGAGGGGGAGGGGAGTCACGCGCGGGAACCTGCTTGCCACCCTGTCGCCAGCAGTCCGCCAACGGATAATCTGGGATAATTTCGCGTTTCACCACAGGAACCCATCATGCAAGAACTGCAAGCCACCATCGAAGACGCTTTCGAACGCCGCGCCGAACTCACGCCGCGTAACGCCCCGCCGCAGGTCAAGGATGCCGTCATGGCGGTGATCGACCTGCTCGACATGGGCCAGCTGCGCGTGGCCGAGCGTACCGACGGACAGAACTGGACGACGAACCAGTGGGTGAAGAAGGCCGTGCTGCTCTCGTTCCGCCTCGAAGACAACGCCTTCATCAAGGGAGGCTACACCAACTACTACGACAAGGTGCCGTCGAAGTTCGCCGACTTCAACTCGAAGGACTTCCGCGAGGGTGGCTTCCGCGTCGTGCCACCGGCTGCCGCGCGCAAGGGCTCGTACATCGCGAAGAACGTGGTGCTGATGCCGTCCTACGTCAACATCGGCGCCTACGTCGACGAAGGAACGATGGTGGATACGTGGGCCACGGTCGGCTCGTGCGCGCAGATCGGCAAGAACGTGCATCTCTCCGGCGGCGTCGGCATCGGCGGCGTGCTCGAACCGGTGCAAGCCAACCCCACCATCATCGGCGACAACTGCTTCATCGGCGCGCGCTCCGAAGTCGTCGAAGGCGTCATCGTCGAGGACAACTGCGTTATTTCCATGGGCGTCTACATCGGCCAGTCGACCAAGATCTACGACCGCGAGACCGGCGAAGTGCATTTCGGCCGCGTTCCCGCGGGTTCTGTGGTGGTGTCAGGCAACCTGCCGTCGAAGGACGGCAAGTACAGCCTCTACTGCGCGGTGATCGTGAAGAAGGTCGACGAGAAGACGCTGTCCAAGGTCGGCATCAACGAACTTCTGCGCGGTATCTGAGCCCAAGCTGCCGTCCCCGTCCCAAGGAACCGCGATGAAGAAGCCTGTCCTTGTCGTCACAGCCCTCGTCGCAGCCACGCTGGTCGGCTGCCAGGCCAACCCCGTCTCCGGCCGCAAGCAGCTCGTGCTGGTGTCCGAGGAACAGGCGCAATCCTCCTCGGCGCAGGCCTACGCGCAGACCCTGGACGAGGCGCAGAAGAAAGGCAAGCTCAGCACCGACGCAGCGCTGAACGCCCGCGTCAAGCGCATTACGGACCGCCTGATCATTCAGGCCGGCAACATGTACGCGCCGAGCAAGAGCTGGAAGTGGTCGGTCGCCGTGCTCGACGAGCCCACGCTCAACGCCTGGTGCATGCCCGGCGGCAAAATGGCGATCTATACCGGCATCATCCACAAGCTCAAGCTCACGGATGACGAGATCGGCCAGATCATGGGCCACGAAATCGCCCACGCCCTGCTCGGCCATGGCCGCGAACGCATGTCGCGCGCCATCGCCATGCAGGGCGGCATCCTCCTCGGCTCGGCCGTCGCCGGGCGTGACCTCAGCGTGCTGACCCCGGTGGCGGACATCGCGCTCACCCTGCCCAACAGCCGCGAAGGCGAGACCGAAGCCGACCGCTACGGCATCGAACTCGCCGCCCGCGCCGGCTTCGACCCGCACGCCGCGGTGCGCCTGTGGGAGAAGATGGCCGCCGCCGGTGGAGACGGCCCGCCGCAGTTCCTCAGCACCCACCCGTCCCCGGCCAACCGCATGCAGGCGCTCAACGCCCTCGTGCCGCAGATGATGCCGCTCTACGAGAAAGCCCGCTGATGGATGCCGCCACCGACGAACAGCTCGCCAGCCTGAAGACGCTCAATCATGTGACGTATGGCCTGTACGCGCTGGCGCTGCTGGGCTTCGGCACTACCGCCATCGTCGCCATCGTCATCAACTACATCAAGAAGGACGATGCCCGTGGCACCTGGATGGAAAGTCATTTCGCCTGGCAAATCCGCACCTTCTGGTGGAGCGTGGTGTGGTTCGTCCTGGGCTGGCTGACATTCCTCATCCTGATTGGCTGGGTCGTGTGGGGGGTCGCCTCGGTCTGGTTCGTCTACCGCATCGCCAAGGGCTGGCTCAACCTCAACGACAACAAGCCCATGCCGGCCTGAGCGGCGCCATCCGCTTTCCTGGGCAAAGACAGGCGACATCGAAGCGCGCACGACTGCCGCCTCCAAGGTGGCGACGGGAGAAGGATTGCAGGCGATCGTCCCATCGCACCCTTCAGCGTTAGCGTGGGCGAGCCCTGCTTCCCTGCTCCGCGAAAGTTACAGGCTCATGCAGGATGACAACGGGCGGACGCAAGAAACCGCACCTGGCTCGCTCAATGGCACGGACACTGTGCAACACCGCCGTTGTCAGTGCCACATCGCCTTCATCCTGGAAAGCAACTCGACCACCTCGGGCGGCGGCGGACTCGCGACCGGCTGCGGGCGAACTTCGGGCCATGGGCGCATTTCGAACAAATTGGTCATTTCTGCCGGAATGAAGCGCGTCCGGCCGGCGTAGACGTGCCGGTCGCCCAGTCCCGTCTGCTGCGTGACGTAGAAGCGCTGCGGCACGACGAGGGCGAGATGGTCCCTGGCGCGTGTCATCGCCACGTACAGCAGCCGCCGCTCCTCCTCGATCTCCGCCGGGCTGCCGGTCGCCATGTCGGACGGGATGCAGCCGTCGACGGCGTTGAGCAGCGTCACCGCCTGCCACTCCTGGCCCTTGGCCGAGTGGATGGTCGAGAGGATCAGGTAGTCCTCGTCGCGCAGCGGCACGCCCGCCTCGTCGCTGGTGGCGTCGGGCGGGTCGAGGGTGAGCTCGGTGAGGAAGCGCTGGCGCGAGGGATAGGTGCGCGCGATGTTCGCGAGCTGCGTGACGTCGCCCTGGCGCACCGGCGCGTCGTCGTACAGGCGTTCCAGGTGCGGCGCGTACCAGGCCGCGACGGCCTCGAACTCGGTCGGCCACGGCAGGTCGCGTCCATGCAGCGTCGCCACCAGCGCGCGGAAATCGCGCCACGCCTCGGCGGCGGCGACCGGAATGCGCGCCTCCTGGAGCGCCATCGTCACGTCCTCTACCCCGGCGACGAGGTCGAGCACGTTTGCCGCCGTCTTCGGGCCGATGCCCGGCAGCAGCTGCAGCACGCGAAAACCAGCGACGCGGTCGCGCGGGTTCTCGATCCAGCGCAGCACCGCGAGCGCGTCCTTGACGTGGGCGGCTTCGAGAAACTTGAGCCCGCCGTACTTCACGAAGGGAATGTTGCGGCGGACAAGTTCGACCTCCAGCGTCGCGCTATGGGACGAGGTGCGAAATAGCACCGCCTGCTGCCGCAGCGGAATGCCCGTCTCGCGCTTCGCCAGCACGGCTTCGATCACGCAGGCCGCCTGATCGGCTTCGTCGCGCACGCTCACCAACTGCGGCAGCTCGGCCGATTGCCGCTCGCTCCACAGCGCCTTGGCATAGCCTTCGGCGGCGCGCGCGATCACCCCGTTCGCGGCGGCGAGAATGGGCTGTGTCGAGCGGTAGTTGCGCGCCAGCGTGACGATGCGCGCGGGCGGGTCGAACTGCGCGGGAAAGTCGAGGATGTTCTTCACCGTCGCGCCGCGGAAGGCGTAGATCGCCTGCGCGTCGTCACCCACCACGGTCACACCGGCGCCGTCGGGCTTGAGCGCCCGCACGATGCGCGCCTGCAGCGCGTTGGTGTCCTGGTATTCGTCGACGAGGATGTGAGTGAAGCGCGCGCCAATCTCGGCTGCGAGCGCAGGTTCCTCGACCAGGTGCGCCCAGTACAGCAGCAGATCGTCGTAGTCGAGCACGTGCTGCGCCTGTTTCGCCTCGACGTAGGCACCAAACAGGCGCTTGAGGTCATCCTCGAAACCGGCGCACCAGGGATGGCGCTGCGCGAGTACGTCGGCAAGCGACACCCGCGTATTCACCACCGCGGAATAGATCGCCAGACAGGTGTGCTTGCGCGGAAAGCGCCTGCCCGTCTCGGCCAGGCCCAGCTCGTGGCGCACCAGATTCATGAGGTCGGCGGCGTCCTCGCGGTCGTGGATGGTGAACGCCGGGTTGAGGCCGATGCGCGGCGCATAGTCGCGCAGCAGGCGCGCGCCGACGCTGTGGAAGGTGCCCGCCCACGCGAGCTTTGCACCGGAAAGATGCGGGCGACCCGCACTCGCCTGACGCAGGAGGCGCTGGACGCGCCGCACCATCTCGTCCGCCGCGCGGCGCGAGAAGGTCAAGAGCAGAATCGCGCCGGGATCGGCACCCCCGGCGACCAGCTGCGCCACCCGGTGGGCAAGCACATTGGTCTTGCCCGAGCCGGCGCCGGCGATCACCAGCAGCGGGCCGCCCGGTGCGCCGCCATGTTCGACCGCCGCGCGCTGCTCGGGGTTCAGGCGGTCAATCGAGGCAGACGGGATTTCGAGGACGGAATCGGGTGCGGACAGCATGCTGTATTTTTATACAGTAACCATACCGAAGCAAGCGCGAATCACGCGTCGTCGTCGATCGGATCGAGGCACGCCGAAAGGTCGTTGCGCGCGTTGCTCACCAGCCGGCTGACTGGGTAGTAGCGCATCGCCTCCGCCGGCACGGCGTGCGGCAAGTCCTTCGATTCGGCGGCAAGCCACGCATCGTAATTGTCCGGCGCGACGATCAGCGGCATGCGCTCGTGCAGCTGCGCAATCAGCGCATTGGCCTCGACCGTGACGATGGTGCAGGTCTCCACCGTCACGCCGTCCGGATCCTTCCAGTGTTCCCACAGCCCCGCCATGCCGAACGGGCCGTCGTCGGCCAGGCGGATGCAGTAGGGTTGCTTGTATCCGGCGAGCGCTTTCCATTCGTAGAACGCGTCGGCCGGCACCAGGCAATGACGCCGGCGATACGCGGCGCGGAAGGCGGGCTTGTCTGCCAGGGTCTCGCCGCGCGCGTTGATGAGCTTCATGCCGATACTCGCCTCCTTGGCCCAAGATGGAATCAGACCCCATTTCATGAGCGCGAGCCCCCGGCCCTGTTCCGTCTGGCGCACGACCGGAATCATCTGCCCGGGGGCGATGTTGTAGTGTGGCGCGAGCGCGGGTGTCCACAGCAGGTGGAAGCGCTTGGCGATCACGGCGGGAGAAGAAGTCAGGGCGTAGCGGCCGCACATAATGGCAGTTTAGCCCGGCGCGGCTCGCCGAGGGCGCGACCTCTCCTTGTGGATGCCGTATCAACGCTGCATGCCGTTTCGCGTCAGGCACGCGATCAGCCGCGCCATCGGGCGCGTCCAACTGCGGTTTCCAGGCTGTCTCGATGCGAGACTTTTTCGGAGAGACAAAGTCCGCCTTGCCCAAGATGCATTCAATAAGTTATATTGAATGCACAGAATGCGTTTTTATGGGGTGGCGCCATGGCAATGCTGACGGTACGTAATCTGCCGGACGAAGTACACCGCGCGCTGCGGGTGCGGGCGGCCCAACATGGGCACAGCACCGAAGCCGAGGTTCGCGAGATTCTCGCAAACGCAGTCAAACCGGAGACGCGCGTTCGACTGGGTGACGCCCTGGCGGCATTGGGCCACCAGATCGGCCTGACGAACAAGGATTTCGAGGTCTTTGACCGTGTAAGCGACAAGGCTCCGGCTGAACCACTGAGTTTTGAATGATCGTCCTCGATACCAACGTCGTTTCGGAGGCGATGAAGCCGGAACCGCATCCTGCCGTACGGGCCTGGTTGAACGACCAGGCAGCCGAAACGCTGTATGTGTCCAGCGTCACGCTCGCCGAGCTGCTTTTTGGCATCGCGGCACTCCCGGCCGGCAAGCGCAAGGACATGCTGGCTCGTGCTCTTGATGGTCTTCTGGGCCTGTTCAGGGATCGGGTGTTGCCATTTGACACCGATGCGGCCCGGCATTATGCCGAGCTGGCCGTGACAGCGAAGACTGGCGGGCGAGGATTCCCGACGCCGGACGGGTACATCGCTGCGATTGCCGCCTCCCGGGGGTTCACCGTGGCTTCACGGGACACGGCCCCCTACGAAGCGGCCGGCGTGTCGGTCATCAACCCGTGGCAGGCGTGACGAATACAGGAAGAGTCGGCGTATCTGGATTGCAATGACTGACAGAATTCACCGGAGTAAGCCCGGTCAGGGGAAATGCCGAGGGACCGTACTTTCCGATTCGGCAGGCGAACACTGCCGATTGCTCGGTGTTTCCATCAGGTTTTCAGGTTCAATGAAAATCCCGCGAATGCGTCACCAGATTTCCAAGCAGCGGTGTCAGGTCCCTGAGATGCCCGGCGACGAGGTGCGCCACCTCACCCTGCCGCTCCAGCGTGCCGTACACCGCGAGCAGGCGCGCGCCCAGTAGTGCACGCCGCTGGCGCTCGGCAAGGTCGCGCCAGACGACGACGTTCACATGCCCCGTCTCATCTTCCAGCGTGAGGAAGGTGACGCCGCTGGCGGTGCCGGGGCGCTGGCGGTTGAGGACGAGGCCGGCGGCGCGGACGAGGCGGCCGTGCGGGAGGCGGCTTAATTCTTCTGCGGTGACGATCCGTTCGCCTCGCAGACGCTCGCGCAAGAGCGCGAGCGGATGGCGGCCGAGGCTCAAGCTGAGGCTCGTATAGTCGGCGACGAGGTCCTGGCCCTCGCTGAGCGGGAAGAGGTCGGGCTGGGACTCTTCCGCACGTGCCATGGCGAGCGGGTTGGCGCGCTCGATGCCGGCGACGTCCCAATACGCCTGGCGGCGATGACCGGCGAGGCGCGCGAGCGCGCCGGCGGCGGCGAGGCACTTGAGGTCACGCGGGTCGAGGCCGCTGCGCGCGGCGAGGTCGTCGACGCTGTCGAACGGCTTTTGTGCGCGCGCGGCAATGAGGCGCGCGGCACCTTCGAGGGAGAAGCCGTTGATCATGCGCAGGCCCAAACGCAGGGCGTGAGGGGTGAGGCGTGAGGGATGAGGCAGACTCTCCCCTCGCCCCGTTTGCGGGGAGAGGGGCCGGGGGAGAGGGGCGGTGGGCATTGATCCGGGTGCCGGATTTGCGCCTGCCCCCTCTCCCCAGCCCTCTCCCCGGTGGGGAGAGGGAGAGCGTGCTGGCAGCGTGGGCGTTACTTTTTCCAGCGAGCAGTCCCATTCACTCTCCAGCACGTCGACCGGCCGCACTTCGACGCCGTGGCGGCGCGCGTCCTGCACGATCTGCGCGGGGGCGTAGAAGCCCATCGGCTGGCTGTTGAGCAGCGCGCAGGCGAAGGCGGCCGGTTCAAAGCACTTGAGCCAGGCCGAGACGTAGACCAGCAGCGCGAAGCTCGCAGCGTGCGACTCGGGGAAGCCGTATTCGCCGAAGCCCTGGATCTGCATGAAGATCTGCCGCGCGAAGTCCTCCGCGTAGCCGCGTTCGCGCATGCCGTCGATGAGGCGTCGCTCGAACGCTTCGAGGCCGCCCTTCCTGCGCCATGCCGCCATCGAGCGACGCAGCTGGTCGGCCTCGCCGGGCGTGAAGCCGGCGGCGACGACGGCGAGCTGCATCACCTGCTCCTGGAAGATCGGCACGCCGAGGGTTCTTTCCAGCACACCGCGCACCGCCTCGCTCGGATAGGTGACCGGCTCGGTGCCTTCGCGCCGGCGCAGGTAGGGATGCACCATGCCGCCCTGGATCGGGCCCGGGCGCACGATGGCGACCTCGATCACCAGGTCGTAGAAGCGGCGCGGCTGCATGCGCGGCAGCATCGCCATCTGCGCGCGCGATTCGATCTGGAACACGCCCAGCGTGTCCGCATGGCCGATCATGTCGTAGACCGCCGGGTCCTCGGACGGAATGTCGCTCATCGCGAACGGCCGGCCACGCGCCACGCTAACTAAATCCAGCGCGCGGCGGATCGCGGAGAGCATGCCGAGCGCGAGCACGTCGATCTTCAGCAGACCCAGCGCGTCGAGGTCGTCCTTGTCCCACTGGATGAGGGTGCGCTCGGGCATCGCCGCATTCTCGATCGGCACCAGCTGCGACAGCTGGCCGCGCGCGATGACGAAGCCGCCGACGTGCTGCGAGAGGTGGCGCGGGAAGCCGACCAGTTCGTCGACCAGGCGGATCAGCAGCGCGACTTTCCTGTTCGCGGGATCAAAGCCGGCTTCCAGCAGGCGTTCGGGCTTGATCCTGCGGCCGTCCCACCACGCCATCGACTTGGCCAGGCGGTCGACCTGTTCGAGGTCGAAGCCGAGCGCCTTGCCGACGTCGCGCATCGCGCTGCGGGGCCGGTAGCTGATCACCGCCGCGGCGAGCGCGGCGCGGTCGCGGCCGTATTTCGCGTAGAGGTACTGGATCACCTCCTCGCGCCGCTCGTGCTCGAAGTCGACGTCGATGTCGGGCGGCTCGTTGCGCTCGCGCGAGATGAAGCGCTCGAACAGCATGGCCATGTACGCCGGGTTCACCTCGGTGATGCCCAGCGCATAGCACACCGACGAATTGGCCGCCGAGCCGCGCCCCTGGCAGAGGATGCCGCGACTGCGGGCGAAGCGCACGATGTCGTGCACGGTGAGGAAATACGGCTCGTACCTGAGTTCCTCGATGAGCGCGAGTTCATATTCAATTTGGGCACGCACCGTATCCGGCGTGCCGTCCGGGAAGCGCCTGACAAGGCCTTCTTCTGTGAGGCTGCGCAGGTGCGAGATCGCGGTCGCACCGGGTGGCACCACTTCCTCGGGATATTCGTAGCGCAGCTCGTCGAGCGAGAAGGTGCAGCGTTCTGCGATTGCCAGCGTCTCGTCGAGCAGGGTCTGCGGATAAATCTGCGCAAGGTCGTCCGGCGTGCGCAGGTGACGCTCGCCGTTGGGATGCAGCGCGCCGCCCGCCTCGGCCACCGGCACGCCGAGGCGAATGGCGGTGAGCACATCCTGCAGCGCACGGCGCTCGGCAACATGCATGTGCACGTCGCCTGCCGCCACCATGGGCAGCTTCACCGCTTCGGCCAGTTCGCTTGCGACGGCCAGCCGCTCGGCGTCGTCGGGCGCGCGGAACAACTCGACCGCGAGCCAGGCACGGCCGGAAAAGTGCGCGGCGAGGATTTGCGCATGTTCGAGTGTCGGCAGCGGATCGGCGAGCAGCAACGCGAGGCAGCCCGGCACGCCGTCGGCAAGATCGGCGAGCGTGAGCCGGTAATACCCCTTGAGCGCGCTGCGCCTCCCGCGTGTGACGAGCGTGGATAGATTGCCGTAGCCCGCGCGGTCGGTCGCCAGCAGCACTACGCGCGGGCCGTCTTCGAGCCGGAGCTCGCTGCCGACGACGAGCTTGATCCCCACCTCCTTCGCCGCAACGTGCGCGCGCACGATGCCGGCGAGCGAGCATTCGTCGGTGATGGCGAGCGCGGCGTAGCCGAGCGCGTGCGCGCGCGCGACCAGTTCCTCCGGGTGCGATGCACCGCGCAGGAAGGTGAAGTTGGAAAGGCAGTGGAGTTCGGCGTAGGGGGGCATGTTTGAACGTGCTTTCGGTTCAGCGCGCGTGCGATCCATCACCTCTCGCCTCTGGGGAGAGGGGCTTTCGGGACTCGGTTGATGCGAATTCACTGGAACGACGAGCCCTCTCCCCCTACCCCTCTCCCACAAGTGGGAGAGGGGAGTTTGCGGAGATCCCTCTCCCACGAGAGGAGAGGGGTTCACTCTGGGAATTTCCATCCCACTTGGCGCAAATGCTCATGATTGCTGCACCCCGTCATTCCCCTCCCCCACTTGTGGGGGAGGGGCCAGGGGAGAGGGCCCGGTGGAGACGGCACGACGTATCCCTTCCAGCACGCCTTCCAGCTCCTGCATGACTTCATGATTCCAGAAACGCAGTACCGTGTACCCCTGGCTGCGCAGCCAGGCGTCCCGCTGGCGATCGTGGGATGCGCCTTCGGCGTGCTGGCCGCCGTCGAGCTCGATGATCAGCCGCTGCGCCCAGCACACGAAATCGACGATGTAGCGGCCGACGGGCTTTTGCCGCCTGAATTTCAGGCCCATGAAGCGATGTGCGCGCAGGTGGTACCAGAGCCGTGCTTCGGCGTCGGTCTGGTTGGTGCGCAGAGATTTGGCTCTGGCGAGGGTGCGCGCTTTTTGCGCTCGCTCGGCTTGCCCTCTCCCCCGCCCCTCTCCCACAAGTGGGAGAAGGGAGTTTGTGGACGGGCCATCTCCTGCAAGTGGTAGAGGAAAGTTTGTGGACGTTTTGTCTCCAACAAGAGGGAGAGGGGAAGCAGCATAGACCTCTCCTTGGCCCGGTGAGCATCCTGTCGACATGCAACGACCATTCCGCTCTCCAGAATCCCCGGAAGACCCATAAGCCGGGCCAGTAACACCCCTCTCCCACTCGTGGGAGAGGGGCCGGGGGAGAGGGCCGCCTTTCACCTTCATGCAAACACCCCATGCACGTACCACTCGCCACTTACACGGTCGCAGTACACCCACAGCCGCGCGCCGTCGCGGTCCTCCGCCACGTAGTAGTCGCGCGCAATGTCGCCGCCGTCCCACCAGCCGCTTTCGATGCGCTCGGGGCCAAACTTCAGTTTGAGCCGGCTGTCGCGGCACGGTAGCGGACGCGGCAGCAGCCACAGCGGCCGATGGCGGTTGGCCACTGCGGGCTGCTTCGGTCCCTGTGCCGGACGCCAGGCGCGCTCGGGCCGATGGTCGGCTGCGGTCTCGATGCCGTAGACGGCGTCGCGGCCGAGGCGGATGCGCAGGTGCTCCAGCAGCAGGTCGCCGTCGGCTTCGCTGTTTTTCGGGCGGAACAGGTCGGCGTTCGCCCCCGCCAGCGACAGCACGCGCGGCGCGCGCAACACGATCATGTGCACGGGCGCCGGCAGCCGGGTGCGGCCAAGCGTCTCGCGCAGCAGAAGCTGCATGCGCCCGGCGTCGCGCACCGGCTTGACGAAGCCGAGCGTGACGACCGTCGGATCGCGGCGCTCGTGGCGGCAGACGAGTTCCAGCCCCTGAACGCCGGCCTGGCGCAGCATGAGAAAACCTTCCAGCTCCGGCAGCAGGCGGCGCGCGGCGAACAGCAGCGCCTCGGCGGCCTGTACCGGTGCGGGCAGTTCCAGCGCGCGTTCGAAGATCGCCGGCGGCTCGAAGAAGGCGCGCGCCTCGGGCAGTTTGCCGAGTGCACGGTCGAGCTCGTCGACGAGCGCCTGGCCGAAGCGGCGCGCCAGACCGGCACGCGGCAGACGCAGGCAGTCGCCGAGCGTCGATGCACCGATTCTTTCCAGTCCTTCCAGCACCGCCGGCGACTGGTCGAGCAAGGTGACCGGCAGCGTGGCGAGGATTTCTTCAAGCCGCGCAGGCTCGCGGATCGCCTTGCCGATTTCCGCCCGCGCCAGCAGCCAGGCGCCGTGCGACGACGGCGCGCAGGCCATCGCCGCCGCGTAGCCCATCCCGGCGATTCCACGCTGCGCGAGCTTCAACAGATTGGCCAGCCCACGGTGCAGGCTCAGGCAGGTGCCGATTTCGAGCAGCAGGCCGGCGGGCGGTTCAAGGCTCACCGACGGGGTGAAGCGCCCCGCCCACACCGCCAGCCCTTCGAGCGAAGCCTGTTCGGCCAGCGGGTCGCGCCGGCGCAGGATCAAGCCATCGGCCAGCGCCTGCGCTGCGGACGCGACCATGCCGACCTGCACGCCACCGGCTGCGGCGGCCTCGTTGCAGGCGATGACCCGGGTGCGGCTGCCCTGCTTCTCGACCACCGCCAGCGGTCCCGCCACGGCCGCACCGCGGGTAAAAACTTCAAAGGACAGCGAATGGAAGCGGAGCGCAAGCCACAGCATGACGACAAACCTGCCGGAACGACTTCGGGAATGCGGCTCAGGAACGCACCAGCGACAGCACGGCTGCCGTGCGTCGTACCCGGCGGGCGGCACCGGCCTGCGGCAGTGCCACCCTCACCGGCTGGCTCACCGCCCCACCGCGTCGCTTGAGAACGTGCACCGCGAGCCCCTCCGCAGCGGGTTCGAGCAACAGGCGCAGCGCAGCGGGTGAACGATCCTGCGTGGCACGTGCATGGCGAAACAGCACGCCCCAGGTGTGGCCGGTCTCGGCCGCCAACTGCAGGCGACGCATGCGGCGCTCGTCGGCGGCGCGCAGCCACGCCAGCAGCGCCCCGCAGGCGCCGGAGCGCAAGGCCTGTTCCGCCGTCCACCAGGCGTCGGCGTCGGTGGCCGGCTTCGCCACCAGCACGCGCGCCAGGTCGATGCCGGCCGCGGCAAGCGCCGCCGCATAGGGCACGTAGGGCGGCGCCACCCAGGCGAGCCAGCCGTCCGCCTCCGGCAGACGCGCCAGCGCCGGCGTGAGCAACCGCAGTTCGCCGATCCCCTGCCGTGCGAGCAGCAGCTCGGTCAGCGCCCCGCGCGGCCAGCCGCCCCCCGGCAGCAGTTCGTCGAGTGCCGCGAAACCCGTCGGCACGGCGTCCGCGGCGGTCTGCGCGCGCCGGTTGCCGCGCCAGATACCGGGGTGCTGCAGCACCGATTCGAGAGAGGGGTTCACAGGGAACTACGCTTCTGGCGAACGATTTCCATTCTGGAAATACTTTACAAGCTCTTGCCGTTGCGGATCACGCCCACCGCGATACCCTCGATCGCCAGTTCCTGGCGCGTGAGGTCGATTTCGATCGGCTGAAAGTCCGGGTTTTCCGGAAGCAGTTGCACGGTGTGGCCGCGCTTCCTGAAACGCTTGACCGTGACTTCGTCGCCGATGCGCGCGACCACCACCTGTCCGGTCCGGGCCTCGGCGCTGCGGTGTACCGCGAGCAGGTCGCCGTCGAGAATGCCGGCGTCCTTCATGCTCAGGCCGCGCACCTTGAGCAGGTAGTCCGCGCGCGGCGAGAACATCGCGGCGTCGAGCTGGTAATGCCGCTCGATGTTCTCCTGCGCCAGGATCGGACTGCCCGCCGCCACCTGCCCCACCACCGGCAGCCCGCCGCCGCCCGGCAGCCGGATCCCGCGCGAGGTGCCCGGCACCAACTCCAGCACGCCCTTCTTCGCCAGCCCCTTCAAATGCTGCTCGGCCGCGTTGGGCGAACTGAAGCCGAAACGCTCGGCGATCTCCGCGCGTGTCGGCGGCAGACCGGTCGTCTCGATCCACTCGCGGATCAGGTTCAGGATTTCTTCCTGGCGGGGTGTCAGGTCTCGCATGGGGCTTCCTTCAAATACTGTATGCATTTACATGTGTATGCGTATACAGTATAAATACCAAAACCGGAAAAGCCAATGCGCGCATGCAATGTCCGCGCAAACCCACAGGAGAACATCATGATGAAGCTCGGAAAGATCAGCCCCCTCGCCTTCAGCCGCATGCGGCAGCGCGGGATTTCCATCGACGCCCTCAACGACTTGCTCACCCGCGGCCAGGTCGAAAAGCAGGCAGACGGCGCGCAGGTGATCTACCTGGACAGCCCCATCCCCGGACCGCACTGGATCAGCCGTCCGCAACCCCGGCTGTATGCGGTGCTGGATGCGGCAGGCGAAGTGCTGACGGTGGAGCGGCGGGTGCGGTTGCCGGGGTAAGCGGCGCTTGAGCCATTGCGCGCCCTCAACGCCTGCAAACCTGCTTCTTGCATGGACGTACCAATATTGATACATTGCAATGGTCCGACCCGTGCTCAATGTCCGATTCTTCCAGACCGACGCCGGCACGGAACCCGTGCGCGATTGGCTGAAGGAATTGCCTGCCGTCGACCGCAAGACGGTTGGCGAGGATATCAAGACCGTCCAGTTCGGCTGGCCGCTGGGCATGCCCCTGGTCAGGCACCTGGAAGGCGATATCCGGGAAATACGCATCGGGCTGAATAACAGGATCGCACGCGTGTTGTTTACGCTGGAAGGATCGACGATGGTGTTGCTGCACGGCTTCATCAAGAAACAGCAGACCACTCCGAAGCCCGACCTGAACCTGGCGAAAGATCGCCTGAAGCAACTGAGAGGCAAATGAATCATGGGCAAGCAGAACATCGGCAGCAGCCTTGACGACTTCCTGCAAGTGGAAGGCATGCTGGAAGAAGTGACGGCCGTGGCCCTCAAGCGCGTAATCGCTTGGCAAATCGCCGAGGAAATGAAGGCCCAGCAATTGACCAAGGCCCAGCTCGCCACGCGCATGCACACCAGCCGGGCCGCACTCAATCGTCTGCTCGATGAAAACGATCCCGGATTGACGCTCACCACGCTGGCCAGCGCGGCGGCAGCGCTGGGCCGTAGCGTGGACATCCGACTCACACCGGCTCACGCAACAACCAAGGCCGTCACGGCCAGAAAGAGCAAGCCTGCCGCAAAGAAACCGGTGAAGGCGGTGGAGGCGGCTTGTTGCTAAAGTCAGGCAGTGACTGAACCCATTCACGCCCGTAAGGAGATTTTCTGCATTGGATATTCCACGGATCTTCAACATCACCGAAAGTGCGCACCGCATCCATAACCCGTTCACACCCGAGAAGCTCGCCACGCTCGGCGCGGCGCTGCGTCTGGAAAGGGGGACCCGAGTGCTCGACCTCGGCAGCGGTTCGGGGGAGATGCTGTGCACCTGGGCACGCGATCACGGCGTCATCGGCACCGGCATCGACATGAGCCGGCTGTTCACCGAAAAAGCGAAACGCCGCGCTGAAGAACTCGGTGTCGCCGATCAAGTGATGTTCATTCATGGCGATGCCGCTGGCTACGTCTCTGACGAGAAGTTCGATGTGGCGGCCTGTGTCGGTGCCACCTGGATCGCTGGCGGTGTTGCCGGCACCATCGAGCTTCTGGCGCGGAGCCTGCGCACCAGAGGGATCATCCTCATCGGCGAGCCCTACTGGCGGCAGCTGCCGCCGACGGAAGATGTTGCCAAGGGGTGTCTTGCCGGCTCGATCTCCGACTTTCTCATGCTTCCAGAGCTTCTCGCGTCTTTCGGCCATCTCAACTACGACGTCGTGGAAATGGTTTTGGCAGATCAAGACAGCTGGGACCGATACGAGGCGACCAAGTGGCTCACCATGCGCCGATGGCTTGAAGCGAATCCAGACGACGAGTTAGCCAAGGAAGTGCGAGCCAAACTCACCTCGGAACCCGAGCGCTACGCCACCTACACGCGTGAATACCTGGGCTGGGGCGTGTTTGCGCTAATGCCGCGATGATGAGCGGGGAAAATCCCCATGCCTAATTCGGGCCACCGACCCCCTCCGCAGCCAAGCCCCCCACCTTCCCCGAGGGTGAGCCGTGAACCCCTTCAGCCGCCCTCGCCCGGCGTGCCGCGACGGTGCCGCCCCAGCAGATTCATCGCGACCGCGATCAGCACAATCGCGACGAACAGCGCATAAGGCGCGAAGCGGTTGACATCCGCCGCCCAGGCGTTGAGTTCGTTCAGCAGCAACGCCCACGCACCGATGGCGATATACGTCGACACCAGCACCACGGACAGATTCACCCACGGCCGCAGGCCGATCAGGAACCCGATGATCGCTCCCACCACCGGCCCCGTCATCCAGAACGGCATGAACACAAACACGAACAGACCGGCGATGCCGAAATGCCGCACCGCGCCGCCGCGCGTATCCGCCGCCCGCTGGATGCGCGTCATGAATGGCTCCAGCACGCGCCACTGGATCAGGTGCCGCGTGCTCAGCACGAACAACGGATAGATCACCAGCACCTGGATCGTCTCGATCAGGATGTTGAGCGGCACCACCTGCGCATGGCCGAAGCCGCTCGCATAGCCGAAGGACATCCCGGCCTCGCGGCCAATGATCAGGTTCAGCCCCGTCATGATCGCGTAGGGAAGAATGCGGTCCGGAAACAGATGCCAGCCGATCCCGAAGGCCAGCAGCATCAGGCCGGTCAGCGCGAGCCCCACCCCAAGCAGGCGACCTTCGGGTGTGGCGAAGACGCTGTCATGCATGCCGTGGCCTGGGTTCGCGGACATAGGGGCGAGGATTGCGCGCCGGCCTCAATCTATCGGGCGGCCCGATCAGATGGGCCGCGTGCCCTTGCACTCGGGGTAACGGGAACACCCCCAGAACGTCTTGCCCGCATTCGCTCCGTGCCTGGTCTTGCGCTTCACCATCCGGCTCTGGCATTCCGGGCAGAACGGCGCACCGGTCGTCATCACGCTGAGCGGATCACGGAAGAACCTGGGCGGCGCCTTCACACCAGCAATCAGCGCATGCAGCGCCTTGCCGTCGATCAGTTCGATGTTCGTGCCCTTGGCAAACGCACGCGCTTCCGCCGTGAACACCCCGGACGTCACCACGAACCCGCCCGTGGCGCCTTTGGCCGCCATCACGCCATAGAGCTCGCGCACGATGTTCACCCCCACCTTGAGCGCCCGCCACTGCTTGCACTGCACCAGAAAGGTCTCACCCTGTTTCGTCAGCACCAGGTCGACCCCGCCATCGGCCCCACCGCCGCCCTTCTTCGCCACCGAATAGCCCTTGCGCCGAAACGCCTCGCCCACCACCACCTCGAACTGCTGCCAGCTCATGGCGTTGAGCGCGCCGTGGTCGGGGCTGGCCGCCACCTGCGCGTGCAGCGCGCGGCGCATGAAGCGGCCGTAGGCAGACAACGCCGCGCCCAGCAGGAACACGAAGGGCAGCAGATACTGGCCGACTGACGCCAGCCCCGTGAAAACACTCTGGCCGACGAAGGCACCCATCTTTCCCGCTTGCGCAACAGCCGTCGTGTCGCTGTTGGCGATACTGTGCAGCCAGGCATACGCGACGATCGCGAGCAGAACACCCGCCCACCAGGGGAGCTTGCTGGTGAGTTCCAATAAACCCTCGATGAGGCTTCTTCCACGGCGCGCCATTGATTTTCCTCGAGCCAGGCGGTGTAACTATGTTTGAGGCCAGCGCATTACATCGCCAGCGATTGCAGCGGCCGTCGCATCGAGCACGCCGTAGCTCATGCCGTCGTCGCGCAGAACGTTGCAGTAGCTCCAGCGTTTTGGATGATGGTCGCGGTGTTCAATCTTTACTCCAGACGTGCCAGTGCACGCAGTTTGTCTTCAAGGTCAGGCACACGCGCCTGACTGGCCGTGTCGCCGGGCAAATGTCCTGGCAGTGCATCGATAAAAGCCGGCGTGGTAAGCAAACCTGTAACTCGGTCACGCAGATACGCCCGTAGCTCGGCATCGCTCGACCGGCATTCGTCGACCAGGCTGTCCCGCCCGTCGATCACGGCCAGAAAATCGCCCAGATCATGGCTGAACAAATAATCGCCCTGGCCACGTCCGGAAAAAGCTTCCAGCTTGGTGGCAAGAAAAACCGGCGCTGCCACCAGACGAATCAGCGTGCCGCTCGGCAAGGCCTGGTGCTCGGCGGTATCCAGCGCCAACGGATACCAGGGGTTGGAGAAACCGAGAATGCCTTCCAGCGCCGGCATCACATCCACCGCCACGCCGCCCACACGCCAACGGCAGATCGGCGCATCCGGGCTCATGTCATGCGCGAATCCCCGCGCAACCAGTGTTTCCTCGACGCGATGGTAGTCCGCCAGCGTCAGCGCCTGAACCAGCAGATCGACATCCTCCGTGGGGCGGATCGCCGGCATGGCCGGGTCGGTAATCAGCAGGCCCGCGACCGCGCCGCCGACAAACACCAGTTCGCCCAGCAGATCATTGCCCAGCCGCTGGGCAACCAATTCCAGCATCAGCACATTGATGTCGTTGGGATTCATCCTGCCAGCCGCGCATCCAGCTGCGGCAGCGCCAGGGCCCGCTCACGCGGGCTGCCGCCGCGCACCGCGTCGAACAGCACCAGCAATTCATAAAGCGCAGGGTTGCGGCCGGCCGCCTCGGGCACCGTCGGGTAAAGCGGATAAAACGCCTCGCCGCGCACCGTGCCATTCTTGTGCGGCCACACCGGCGCCGGCTCGTTGGGCTGCACGATCTTGTCAGCCAGCGGCGCTGCCGCATACCCCGTCGGCATGCCGCGCGACATGCCGCCACGGGTAGCGGGAAAGGCGTAGCGCGCCCCGTTCAGCACAAACTGGCGCAGCGCCTCGCGCACCACCGATGCCTTCCCGGCCGCGTCCTTGCGCGCCAACTGGGCAAGCACCGCCCGCTCCACCCCCGCGTGGATTTCCGAAGCCGTCAGGCTCAATTCGGACGCCAGCACGGCATAGGTTGGCGCTGGCCCCTTCTCTATCGACAGCCGCAACAAAACCACCAGATCCTGGGGACGGAGCACGACTTGAGGGTTGGATTTTGCTTTTGGCATGGGCCGCATTCGCTATTCTCGAATAGAGAATATAGGAATAATGTTATTGAAAGTCAATGAATTACAACCGCATAAACAAACTCTAAACTAGACCCATGACCCGCCACGGCAACGGGTGGTTTGGATATTCAAATAGATGCACACCCAAGGTTTACAAAATTGACCCAACTTAAACCTGACGCAACATCCGGCGCGTAACGGAGAAAATATATCGAGTACGCGATAGTTCACCTATTCGAGGAATTATTGCGCGCAATTCGGGCAGGTTGGTGGTATCGGGCGCGGCGGGTTCCTTGTATTTGCCTTTGCCTTGCCACTGGCTGCGGCGGGTTTCGAGGATGCGTTGCAGGAGTTGGACGCCGGTCTCGTGGCTGCGGCCTTCGCGGCGGGCGAGTTCGGCTTCGGTTTCGACGAGGCGGCCTTCGACAGCGGCTTTGAGGACGGCGGCTTTGTAGCGCTTGAGGTTGGCCTTGACGCGCTTGAGATTGGCGACGGCTTCGTCGAGGCGGGAGAATTGTTTTTCGATTTCTGCGACGATGCGTTTTTGTTGGTCGAGGGGGGCGACGGGGATCGTGCTCTGCTTCAGATAGGTCGTGGATACACGCTTCTGCCCCACGGCGCCGGTCATGTACCTCTCCGCCTCGCCACGAAATGCCTGGCTCGAAACGTAGTAGTAAATGTACTTGGCATCCATGCCTGGCTTGGGCCGGAGCACGTGGAATTCGGTAGAACCGAACCCGTAACCATTCACCAGCTTGGGTACGACTGCCATCTTTCCGTTTTCCATGCAGGGCGTGATTTTGGCGAAGAGCACATCGCCTTCGAGGAAGGCAGTAAATCCCTTTTTCACCTCGCCCGCTGGGCGTGTTTCCTCGACGCGAATTGAGCCATCTGCAGCGCCGACCGCTGGCATCGGAACAAACGAAACCGGCAAGTCATCGGGTATCGCGGCCTTATCAACAGGCGGATTAACGTCGGCGATTTCCTCAATGGTCATAACCGGCCAATCACGTTGGCCAGCGGTACCCAATAGGTAATCCGCGTGTGCCTCTTGAACCTTCATGCCGCCAAGCTCTCGTTCAATTGCTCAATGAGGACGTTCAGCTCATCGCCGAATAGTTGATACACCTTGCCCAAGCCGCCTTCTTGGGCGAAGGGCGCATATTCGAAGTCGTCCGGCTCGACGCCGAGGTTGGCGGCGATGTGATTGCCGATCATTTCATCCGCCCCTTGGCCTTGCGATACACCGCGCTGTCCTCCCGCTTGCCCACGGCCACCACGACCACCACCAGCCGCTCGTCGAAGACCTGGTACACCAGCCGGTAGCCGGCGGCGCGCAGCTTGATCTTGTAGCAGTCGGGCATGCAGGAGAGCCGGGCGGATTCGACGCGGGGGTTGTCCAGCCGCTCCAGCAGCTTGGCCTTGAATTGCTCGCGCAGGGGGCGGTCGAGTTTCTGCCACTCCTTCCAGGCGCTTTCCCGGAATTCGAGGCTATAGGTCATTCGGGTCGACCTTGACGGTGGGCTCGTGCTCGCGTTCCTTCACCAGTTTGGCGAGCTCGATGTCGTCGAGCCTTTCCATCATGGCCTCGAAGGCGGCGGCGGGCACCAGGTAGGCGGCGGGTTTGTTGTGGTTGAGCACGGCGACGGGGAAGCCGTCTGCCTCGTCGATGACGGCGGTGGGATTCTTCTTCAGTTCGCTGATGCTGACCGAGGCGTTGGTGTAGAGCAGTTCCATGGCGGGCTCCTTCAAACCATTAATCTGGTCATTATTTTAGTCTTTATTTCGCTCGTCATGCGGCCAGCGTTTCATTCAGTTGCTCGATGAGGGTGCTGAGTTCGTCGCCGAAAAGCTGGTAGACCTTGCCGAGGCCGCCTTCCTGGGCGAAGGGGGCAAGCTCGAAGTCGTCAGGTTCAATTTGAAGGTTCGCTTCGATGTGTTTGCGGATTTCTGTTAACCACCACATCTGTTCTTCATTGAATGTGCGCCCGGCGCTTTGCTGTTGCCCAAGCCAGGCATCGAAGTTCACCCTCACCCCCGGCCCCTCTCCCCGAGGGCGAGGGGAGTGCTAGTTGGTCTACGGGCACTTCTTCCAGGTCGGCGGGCAGCTCTTTGCCCTTGAGCATGGAATACATGCGCTGGAGGGTGCAGATGCAGACGCGGGCGGTGGTGTCGATCTGGTTGCCCTGCAGGCGCTGGACGATGTATTCCTCGCTGAACTTGAAGTTGTTGTAGGGCGAGACGTATTGCTGGAATTCCTTGAGGGTCTGGTCGGCGAGGTTGCCGCGGTCGACCAGGAACAGAATGCGCCGCGCACCGGCGAACTTGATCAGGCGGTAGATGAAGGAAATCGAGGTGAAGGTCTTGCCCGAGCCGGTGGCCATCTGGATCAGGGCGCGCGGGCGGTTTTCCTTGAGGGATTTTTCGAGGTTGTTGATTGCTGTGATCTGGGCGGGCCAGAGGCCTTCTTCGTGCAGCGGCGGCATGGCTTGCAGGCGGGCGAGGAAGGTGGCGGGGCGCGTTTGGTAGTCGGCACGCTGTTCGGCAACCTGCGGTTGCTCACCCTCTCCCCTCGAGGGAGAGGGGGTTGCTGGTGGGGCGGCGAGCATTTCGGCCAAGAGCTTGGGCTGGTGGAACGCGAACACCGGGCGTGAACGCGGGCTGGGATCGAGGCCGTTGGTGAAGCGGGTTTCCACGCCGGTGGACTGATAAGCGAACGGCAGCGGATTGCTCCAGCGCGGCAGGCCGGCGGGCAGGCCCTGGGTGTATTTGTCGGACTGGGTTTCGACGCCGGTGAGGGTGACGCCCTCCTTCTTGGCTTCGATCACGCCGGCGGCCTTGCCGTCGACGTAGAGCAGGTAATCGGCGAAGCCGTAGCCGGGGAGTGGAAACTCGCGGATGGCCACGCCACGCGCCGCGTGGATGTTGGCCTTGTCGGCGTCGCACACGTGCCAGCCGGCCGCCTCGAGCAGCCGGTCGATATTTCCTCTTGCCTGGTGTTCCGGTAGTGGAACCAAGACTCCCCCCGATGTCTTCTTATGAGGGGAATTCTCGCACAGGTGGCGATGTTATCGAGTGGCGGCGTCGCAAAAGCACAAGGGGCCGCACATGGCGGCCCCTTGCATGCAAGCTGGGCAGTCCGGTTACCCGGACGCCTGCCTCAACCGAAATTCGCTTCCGCGAATACCTGCCTCAACCGAAATTCGCCTCGGCAAATTTCCAGTTCACCATGTTGTTGAGGAAGGTCTCGACGAACTTGGGACGCAGGTTGCGGTAGTCGATGTAGTAGGCGTGCTCCCACACGTCCACGCACAGCAGGGCTTTGTCGCCGGTGGTCAGCGGGGTGCCGGCGGCGCCCATGTTGACGATGTCGACGGAGCCGTCGGCCTTTTTCACCAGCCAGGTCCAGCCGGAGCCGAAATTGCCGACGGCGCTGGCCTGGAAGGTTTTCTTGAATTCGTCGAGGCTGCCCCACTTCTTGTTGATGGCGTCGGCCAGGGCGCCGGTGGGGGCGCCGCCGCCGTTGGGGGTGAGGCAGTTCCAGAAGAAGGTGTGGTTCCACACCTGCGCGGCGTTGTTGTAGATGCCACCGGCGGGGGCGCTCTTGACGATGTCTTCGAGCGACTTGTTCTCGAAGTCGGTGCCCTTGATGAGGTTATTGAGGTTGGTCACGTAGGCCTGGTGGTGCTTGGCGTAGTGATATTCGAAGGTCTCCTTGGACATGTGCGGCGCGAGGGCGTCCATGGCAAAGGGCAGTGCGGGCAAAGTGTGTTCCATGATTCTCTCTCCAGAATTGAACAGACAGCGAATGGCGGTGCCTTTACCGGGCATTGTAGATGCCGCGCCGGCAATAGGGTTTCGACCGCCCTAAAGAAAAAGGGCCGGCGTGACCGACCCTGTCTCTTTAATTTAATTGGTCGGGGCGAGAAGATTCGAACTTCCGACCCCCTGCACCCCATGCAGGTGCGCTACCAGGCTGCGCTACGCCCCGACGAAGCCCGAGATTCTAGCAGAGGAGCGGCGCGCGACGGAAGCCCGTCAGCCCAATATTTTGAGGATGGCGGAAAGTTCGGCGCGCAGTTTTCCGGTCGAGGTGACCGGTGCCGCTGCCACTGCGGGGGATTCGGGCGCGGCGTCGCCATCGTGTTCCAGACGCTGCCGTGCGCCGCTGATGGTGAAGCCATCCTCGTACAGCAGTTCGCGGATGCGGCGGATCAGCAGGACTTCGTGGTGCTGGTAGTAGCGCCGGTTGCCGCGGCGCTTGACGGGACGCAGCTGGGTGAATTCCTGCTCCCAGTAGCGCAGCACGTGCGGCTTGACGGCGCACAGCTCGGACACTTCACCGATGGTGAAATAGCGTTTGGCCGGAATCGGCGGAAGTTCACTCCGCAGCGGGCGATCCAATTCCGGCGTTCTCGACCTGGGACTTGAGTTTCTGGCTGGCATGGAAAGTCACCACGCGCCGCGCGGAGATCGGCATTTCCTCGCCGGTCTTGGGGTTGCGCCCCGGGCGCTGGGGCTTCTCGCGGCACTGGAAGTTGCCGAAGCCGGATAGCTTGACGACGTCGCCCTTTTCGAGAGCGGCGCGGATTTCATCGAAGAACGATTCGACGACATCCTTCGCCTCGCGCTTGTTCAAGCCCACTTTCTCGAACAGCAGTTCGGCGAGGTCAGCTTTGGTGAGGGTGCTCATGTGATGTTGTTGTATTTGGCGTAAAAAACGGCTTCAGATCCGCAGGCTTGCACCGCATTGCTGCTGTGCGGTGTCGATCAGCGCCTGAACGGCCTCCTCCACATCCCGATCCGTCAACGTGCGTGCAGTATCTTGCATAACTATGCGGATTGCAAGGCTTTTTTGGTTCTGTTCCAGACCCTTGCCGCGATAGTCGTCGAACACCTCGATCTCGCGCACCTGCGCGGGTGCGACCCGCCGCAGCGCGGCGAGCAGGTCGCCGGCCGGCGTCTGCGCGTCGAGCACAAAGGCGAGGTCGCGCCGCACCTGCGGGAAGCGCGACTGCCCCGCGTGGCGCGGCAGCGTGCGGCGCGCGACGGCGTCGGCGTCGAGTTCGAACAGCAGCGGCGCCGAGGCGAGGTCGAACGCCTGCACCAAGCGCGGATGCAGCGCACCCAGCCAGCCGATGGCCCGGCCATCCAGCCATACTTCCGCACACTGCCCTGGATGCAAGGCGGGATGACTGCCGCGCCGGGTGTCGAGCGCGCGCCCGAACAGGCGTTCAAGGTCGCCCTTGACGTCGAAGAAATCGACACGACGTGCCTTGGCGCCCCATTGCTCCGGCAGCGCGTCGCCGAACGCCAGCCCGCCGAGCTTCATCGGCTGCGCGTCGAGCGCGGCATACACGCGCCCCGCTTCGAAGATGCGCACCCGCGCCTGCTGCCGGTTGAGGTTGTGGCGCAGCGTCTCGATAAGGCCGCCCCACAACGTGGTGCGCATCGCCGACAACTGGCTGGCGAGCGGGTTGGCGAGCGGCAGCGGGCGCGCGGCGGGATCGAGCGTGGTCTCCCAGGCCGGATCGACGAAGCTGTAGGTGACGACTTCCTGGTAATCGAGGTCGACCAGCGCCTGGCGCAGCGCGTCGTCGGCGCGCCGCGTCTCGTCCTGCGGCAGCATGCGCGAAGGCGCCGCGGGCGGCTGCGCCGGAATGTTGTCGTAACCGAACAGGCGCACCGCCTCTTCGATCAGGTCTTCCTCGATGGCGAGGTCGAAGCGGAAGCTGGGCGGCGTGACGATGAGGCGGTCATCCTCGCGCCGCACGTCGGCGCCCAGGGCGGCGAGGTTGCGCGCCACCGCATCGGCATCGAGCGCGACGCCGGCGACGCGCGCCAGACGCGGCAGCCGCAGGGTGATGGGATCGCGCCGCGGCAGCTCGGCCACGGCCTCGCTGATGGGGCCGGGCTGGCCGCCACAGATGTCGATGAGCAGCTGCGTGGCACGCTCCATCGCCGCACGCGTGGCGCCGAAATCGACGCCGCGCTCGAAGCGGTGCGAGGAATCCGTCGCCAGGCCGAGTCGCCGCGCGCGGCCGGCAATCGCCGCCGGCGCAAAGAAGGCGGCTTCCAGCATGACGTCGACGGTGACCCGCTCCACGCTGGAGGGCTGCCCGCCCATGATGCCGGCGAGCGCGACCGGCCCCGTGGCGTCGGCGATCACCAGCATGTCGGGGGCAAGCTCGGCGGTCTGGCCGTTGAGCAGTTCAAGTTTCTCGCCGGCGCGCGCCAGGCGCACCTCGATGCCGCCGTTGAGGCGCGACAGCGCGAAGGCATGCATCGGCTGGCCAAGTTCGAGCAGCACGTAGTTGGTGATGTCGACCGGCGCCAGCAGCGGGCGGATGCCGCTGCGCTCCAGGCGTTCGGCCATCCAGCGCGGCGTTTCGGCCTGCGCGTCGATGCCGCGCACCACGCGCGCGAGATAGCGCGGACAGGCGTCGGGGACGGCCACCTGCACCGCCACGGTGTCGCCAATGGTCGGGACGACCTCGCCGGTTTGCGGCAGCCGTACTTCGGCGCCCGTGATGGCGCCGATTTCGCGCGCGAGCCCGGCGAGCGACAGGCAGTCGGCGCGGTTCGGCGTGAGCTTGAGCGTGACGAGCGTGTCGTCGAGGTTGAGCCAGGCGCGGAAATCCTCGCCCACCGGCGCATCGTCGGGCAGCGCCATGAGGCCGTCGGCGGCACCTTCCAGCCCCAGCTCCTTCGTCGAGCACAGCATGCCGAAGGACTCGACGCCGCGCACCCTGGCGACCTTGATCTCGACCTCCGGCAGCTTCGCACCAGGCCGCGCGCACGGCACCTTGAGGCCCGCCGCGGCATTGGGCGCGCCGCAGACGATGGTCACCGGCGTACCCTCGCCGACGTCGACCTGGCACACCCGCAGGCGGTCGGCATCCGGATGCTTTTCCGCCGACAGGATTTCGGCCACCACCACGTTGTTGAAAGGCGGTGCGGCCGGCGCCAGCGCTTCCACCTCCAGCCCCGCCATGGTGACGGCATGCGCCAGCGCTGCGGTATCGAGCGCAGGATTCACCAGGCTGCGCAACCAGGATTCCGGAAATTGCATTAAAAATGCGCTCCAATCAGTTGAATTGTTTCAGGAAACGCAGATCATTCTCGAAGAACAGCCGCAGGTCGTCGACACCATGGCGCAGCATCGCCAGGCGCTCGACGCCGAGCCCGAAGGCGAAGCCGACGAAGCGCTCGGAGTCGACGCCCACGTGGCGGAACACGTTGGGATGCACCATGCCGCAGCCCAGCACTTCCAGCCAGCCGGTGTGCGAACAGACCCGGCACCCCTCCCCGCCGCACATGACGCAGCCGATGTCCATTTCGGCCGACGGCTCGGTGAAGGGGAAGAACGACGGACGGAAACGTACCGCCAGGTCCTCGCGCTCGAAAAAGTTGCGCATGAAGTCTGCCAGCACGCCCTTCAGATCGGCAAAGGACACCGACTCGTCGACCCACAGCCCCTCGACCTGGTGGAACATGGGCGTGTGGGTGACGTCGGAGTCGCAGCGGTATACCCGCCCCGGCGCGATGACGCGCAGCGGCGGCTGGCGGGTCTGCATGTAGCGCACCTGCACCGGCGAGGTGTGGGTACGCAGCAGGCTGCCGTCGGCGAGGTAGAAGGTGTCGTGCATCGCGCGCGCCGGATGGTCTTCCGGGATGTTGAGCGCGGTGAAGTTGTAGAAATCGGTCTCGATCTCGGGTCCGGTCGCGACTTCGAAGCCGATCGAATGGAACAGCGCCTGGATGCGCGAGAGCGTCCGCGACACCGGATGCAGGCCGCCGCTGCCCAGGCCGCGTCCGGGCAGCGTCACGTCGAGCGTTTCGGCCGCAAGCTGGCGGTCCAGTTCGGCCTGCTGCAGCACCTCGCGGCGGGTCTTCAGCGCCGCCTCGACGGCCTGCTTGGCCTCGTTGATGCGCGCGCCGGCGGTTTTGCGCTCCTCCGCCGGCATCGCGCCGAGGCTTTTCAGGAGTTCGGTGAGCGGGCCGCTCTTGCCGAGATAGGCCGCCTTGACCTGCTCCAGCGCCGGCAGGTCGGCCGCGCCGTGGATGGCGGCAAGGGCTTCGGCGACGATTTCGTTCGGATTGCGCATGTGAGGTGTCTAGATCTGGAATTCATCCGCGAAGAACGCGAAGGAACGCGAAGTTGGATGATCTTTTCTTCGTGAACTTCGCGTCCTTCGCGGACAAACTGGTTTTCAAACCCCGCCAACAAAAAAAGGCCTTGCGGCCTTTTCTTGTTGCTTCGGTGCCGCTTACGCAGCGAGCTTGGCCTTGACCTGATCGACGATCTTGGCGAAAGCGTCCTTGTCGAAAATCGCGATGTCGGACAGCACCTTGCGGTCGACGCCGATCTCGGCGCGGGCGAGACCATTCATGAACACGCTGTAGGTCAGGCCGTGCTGGCGGGCCGCCGCGTTGATGCGGGCGATCCACAGCGCGCGGAACTGGCGCTTGCGTTGACGACGGTCGCGGTAGGCATATTGCCCCGCCTTCATCACCGCTTCGTTGGCGATGCGGAAGACGTTCTTGCGACGACCCCGATAGCCCTTGGCGGCGTCGAGGATTTTCTTGTGGCTGGCGCGGGCAGTTACGCCCCGTTTGACGCGTGGCATGCTTTCTCTCCTTTATGCGTAGGGCAACATGCGCGCAACCGCCTTGTGGTTGCTGGCGTTGACGGTTTCCATCCCGCGCAGCTGACGCTTACGCTTGGTGCTCTTCTTGGTGAGAATGTGGCGCATGAATGCGTGCGAGCGCTTGAAACCGCCGCCGCCCAGCGCACGGAACCGCTTGGCGGCGCCGCTCTTGCTCTTCATCTTGGGCATGATATTTCCTTCTTTATCTCATGCGGCCAGGTGACCCCGCGACGCGGAATGCTTCAACTACCCGACTGCACGTATGGTGGCGTTTTTGACCCGAGGGTCCGAGAAACGCCGGTCTCGTGAACCTTACTTTTTCTTCGGCGCCAGCATCATCACCAGCTGGCGGCCTTCCATCTTGGGGAACTGCTCGACCACGGCCAGCTCGGCCAGGTCCGCCGAAACACGCTTGAGCTGCTCCATGCCAATTTCCTGGTGGGCCATCTCGCGACCACGAAAGCGCAGCGTCACCTTGGTCTTGTCGCCTTCTTCCAGGAAGCGGATCAGGTTGCGCAACTTGATCTGGTAGTCGCCCTCGTCCGTACCCGGACGGAACTTCACTTCCTTGATCTGCACCTGCTTCTGCTTGAGCTTGGCTTCGTGCTGGCGCTTGCTTTCCTGGTACTTGAACTTGCCGTAGTCCATGATCTTGCACACGGGCGGCTGTGCCGTCGGTGCAATCTCGACCAGATCCAGGTCCGCTTCCTCAGCCTGGCGCAGCGCTTCGCCGATTCTTACGATGCCAAGCTGCTCGCCTTCCGTACCGACCAATCGCACCTCGGGCGCCGTGATTTCGCCGTTGATGCGTGTCTGCTTCTTTTCTGTCGCGATGAGCCGTTCTCCAAATCAAAGCCCGACGCCTTGCGTCGAGGCAAACAGGTCAAACAAAAATAAGGCGCGGGACGAAGCCCCTACGCCTTGTTTGACCGCATCTATTTACGCGCCAGCGTTTCCGCTTTCAGGCGCGCAATAAAGTCATCCAAACCGAGCTGCCCCAGGTCCTGATTGCCGCGAGCACGGACGGCGACCGCACGGGCCTCCATTTCCTTGTCGCCGACGACCACCAGATAAGGCAGCTTCTGCAAGCTATGTTCGCGTATTTTATAAGTAATCTTGTTATTACTCAAGTCCGTTGCGGCGCGCAGCCCCGCCTGGCGCAGGGTCTGGGCGATTTCCCCAGCGTAGCCGGCCTGGCGCTCGCTGATGTTCATGACCATGACCTGCACCGGCGCGAGCCACAACGGGAAGTTGCCGGCGTGGTGCTCGATGAGGATGCCGATGAAACGCTCCATCGAGCCGAGAATGGCGCGATGCAACATCACCGGCGACTTGCGGCTGTTGTCCTCGTCGACGTATTCGGCACCGAGACGCACCGGCAGGTTGAAGTCGAGCTGGATGGTGCCGCACTGCCACAGGCGGCCCAGCGTGTCCTTGAGGGTGAACTCGATCTTCGGGCCGTAGAACGCGCCCTCCCCCGGCTGCAGGTCGAAGGCGAGGTGGTTGCGTTCGAGCGCCGCCGCCAGCGCGGCTTCGGCGCGGTCCCAACTCTCGTCGGAGCCGACACGCTTCTCGGGCCGGGTGGACAGCTTGACCAGCACGTCGTCGAAGCCGAAGTCGGCATAAACCTTCTGCAGCATGACGATGAAGTCGGCCACTTCCTGCTCGACCTGCGCCTCGGTGCAGAAGATGTGCGCGTCGTCCTGGGTGAAGCCGCGCACGCGCATGATGCCGTGCAGCGCGCCGGACGGCTCGTTTCTGTGACAGGAGCCGAATTCGGCGAGACGCAACGGCAGTTCGCGGTAGGAATGCAGGCCCGAGTTGAAGATCTGCACGTGGCCGGGGCAGTTCATCGGCTTCACCGCGTAGTCGCGGTTTTCCGATGCGGTGGTGAACATGTTGTCGCGGTAGTTCTCCCAGTGGCCAGACTTCTCCCACAGGCTGCGATCCATCACCGCGGGCGTGCGCACTTCCTGGTAGCCGTGCTCGATGAACTTCTGCCGCATGTACTGTTCGATCTGCTGCCACACGATCCAGCCCTTGGGGTGCCAGAACGCCATGCCCGGCGCCTCGTCCTGCATGTGGAAGAGGTCGAGCAGCTTGGCGAGCTTGCGGTGGTCGCGTTTCTCCGCCTCTTCCAGGCGATGCAGGTAGGCGTCGAGGTCTTCCTTCTTCGTCCACGCCGTGCCGTAGATGCGCTGCAGCATGGGATTCCGCGAATCGCCACGCCAGTAGGCGCCGGCGAGCTTCATCAGCTTGAACGCGCGCGGCAGCTTGCCGGTGGACGGCAGGTGCGGACCGCGGCAGACGTCGAACCACTCGCCCTGGCGGTACATGGAAAGCTCCTCGCCCTTGGGGATCACCTCGTCGATGATTTGCACCTTGTAGGTTTCGCCTAGCTCGGCGAAAACCTTCATGGCGTCCTCGCGCGACCAGACCTCGCGCACGATGGGCAGGTCGCGCTTGACGATCTCGTCCATGCGCTTTTCGATGGCGGCGAGGTCGTCCGGAGTAAACGGTTCTTCGCGCGCAAAATCGTAGTAGAAGCCGTCCTCGATGGCGGGCCCGATGGTAACCTGGGTGCCGGGATAAAGCTCCTGCACTGCCTGCGCCATGACGTGCGCGGCGTCGTGGCGGATAAGGTCGAGCGCCTCGGCGTCTTTCGCGGTGACGATGGCGAGCGCCGCGTCGCGGTCGATGAGGTGGCTGGTGTCGACCAGCCGGCCGTCGACCTTGCCGGCAAGCGCCGCCTTGGCCAGCCCTGCGCCGATGGAGGCGGCGACCTGCGCGACCGTCACCGGGGCATCGAACTGGCGAACCGAACCGTCAGGAAGCGTGACGTTGACCATGTCGGGAAACTCCAAAACAAAAAAGCGCGGACCGGCCGCGCTTTTGGATTACAGGGGATGCAGAAACGTACAGCGAAGCGCCGGGATTATCCAGTGACGACCCTGCTAGTTCGCGGTGACATTTCGCAACCTCCGTGGGCCGTTCGGCCCCTCTTGAAACCGGGCCATCCCGGCCCCTCGAATATTGGTAGGCGCGATTGGACTCGAACCAACGACCCCCACCATGTCAAGGTGGTGCTCTAACCAGCTGAGCTACGCGCCTAATGCGGGGCGCATCATAACCGAAAGGACACGCTGCTGTCGACTGTGGCGGAAATTTTTCGCGCCCCCGGCTCGATCCGATGGCATAGAATTTCCAGCATGAGCGCCCTGCTGCGTGCCCTCCAGGCCGACATCACCACCCTCGCCGTCGACGCCATCGTCAACGCGGCGAACAGCTCGCTGCTCGGTGGCGGTGGCGTCGACGGCGCCATACACCGCGCGGCGGGGCCGGAACTGCTGTCCGAGTGCCGCACGCTGGGAGGCTGCCGCACGGGGGATGCCCGGCTGACGCGCGGGTATCGCCTGCCGGCACGCTGGGTGATCCATACCGTCGGCCCGGTGTGGCACGGCGGCGGTCACGGCGAAGCGGAACTGCTCGCCTCGTGCTACCGGCGCAGCCTGGAGGTGACAGCCGCCGCCGGCGCGACGCGTGTCGCCTTTCCCGCGATCAGCACGGGGGCCTACGGCTACCCGTTCGAGGCGGCCGCACGCATCGCGGTGGACACCGTACGCGAAACCGTGGCGGCCTTGCCCGCCATCGAGGAGGTGGTGTTCTGCTGCCATGGCGCAAATGCGCTCGCGGTCTACGGCGCACGGCTGCAAACCGACATCGGGAGACGCCATTGATTCGCCTGCACGACACGCTCCAAGCCTGGGACACCCCGACCTTCCGGGACGTCCTCAAACGCGAGATCGAAAGTCTCGACCCGACCCTGCTGCCGCTGCAGGCGGGGCTCTCGCGCAGCAGCCACGTTACGGCGACCCCCTTCCGCGCCGTGCCGCTCGCGACCCACGCCGAGGGCGGACGACTGCGGGTGAAAACGGGGATTTTCTACACAGGCATCATCGCAGGGTGCAGTTGCGCGGATGACCCGACGCCGATCGACGAACAGACCGAGTATTGCGTAGTGGAATTTGATATCGACGCAGAAACGGGCGCGGCGACGGTGACGCTGCTGGAGGAATGAGGCTGCGCCCGGCAAGCCTCAGCCACGCCTACACTACGGATCGAACCATATCTGCAGGCCAAGGAGCGCGATCACGGCGGCGACCGAAAGCCACGCAAGCGGATCACCCGTGCGCAAACGCCGCCACAGCACGGTCATTTCATTGCTCCGCGGCGTTCGTTCCAGCAAGGGGTCGATGAGGGCGGCAAAAGCTTCCTTGTCGAACATCGACCCACGCGGGTTGGGCACGGGTACAGCAACGCGGCCAAGCAACAGGTGGCGGCCAGTATGGACGAAGGTTTCCGGCAGGCCACGCGCTCGTCGGCCGAACATGTCCACCACGTGCAGCGTCTTGCCGTCCGTTCCGATGCGAAGGCGTTTCATGCCCAGAACAATCCAGGCATTGAGGCCCAACACAAGGAGTCCCATGGCTGCCAACCCTGCAATGAGTTTCAGCGGCAAAGGGCTGAACGATTGAACCAGCGTTGCCACCATCAAGATGAAGGACAGCGCCACCAGCAGCGTGATAGCGTACAGGGCCCGTAGATGCTTGCTTGTGGCGTGCAACCATACGATGCCGTGCGCGTCCGGTCGCAGCGAAAAGCGTGCCGAAGCCTCGCATACCGCCGCGGGGTCCTGAAAGGCGCCCTGCCGGATTGCCACACCGGGAGGCCGGACGGCGGAATACTCGCGGCGTGCCTTCCAGTCGAGATAGCCAGCCACGGCGCCGATAAGGCCAAACACCACCATCAGACCGATACTCAGGTACTGAGCCTGCTGCCCGGTAGCGCGCCGCGCACCCAGGTCGTTCAGGGCACCCTGCAATGCCGCATCGCCGAAGACCTCGACACGCCCGCTGTCGACATCGATCCGCTGCAAGCGATCATTCTCGAGATCCGCGAGCAGCACCCCGCCATCCAGCGTGGCAAGGGCGATGGGATCGGCATTCTCGCCGAGTTCGACCCGACGCCGGGCCGCGCCTGCCGCGTCATAAGCGATGACCTCGCCGTTCCTGAGGCGCCCATCGCTGTTGATGACCCACGTCCGCCCCGTGCTGTCACGCGCGGCGGCGGTGGGCCAGGTATTGCCACGCCCAAGACTGTTCTTTGCGGCCATTTCCTGCAGCAACCGCGTCCGGCCGGTGCCCTCATCCTGCACAATCAGGATGCGATGATGATTGGTGTCCACCACCAACAGTTGATCGCGGCCCAGCCAAAGCACTTCATTCGGATATTTCAGGCCGCCCTCGATATCGAGGCGATAAAGGCGTCTGCCATCGAGACCGTAGGCGTGCAACGCATGGTTCGCGGTATCCGCCACATATAGGCGACCCGCTTCCGGCGCAGGCGCCAGGGCCAGCGCCTCGCCACGACGGGCGCCGGGCAAGGCCGTCAATTTCGTGCAGGTACGCCGCACCAGGTCGCAACGTTTCACGATCCCGGTGCCACCATCCGCCACCAGCAAGAATTCTTCCATTGCCGCGATATGCGACACGGTGCGTCCGAGCCCCAGGGCTGCGAGGGGGATTACCTCCTGCAGGCGGCCGGCGGTGTCCGCCACATGCAACGCGTCTCCCGCCACGAAATAAACCGCCTCGTCCGAGCTGGCCAGCACGCTGGGGCCGGCTGTTCCAGCCATGCGCGTGACGGCCTGCCCTACCAGCAGCAGGGCCCCCAGCATGCCAAGCATCGCAACAACCGCCAGACCATTGGCCGGGCGGCTTCTGGAAAGCTCGATCATTGCGGGTCCTTGATGCGGCGACCACGGCAAGCGCGATGTCTCGATCGCCAAGCGCTCGAAACCATCCGCCGCCAGGTCACCCGATCAATCCTTACGCAGGCGCTGGCGATAGACCAGCGTCGTCACCAGCAGGCGGGCGGCCCGGTCCAACTCCACGAACTGCACGCCCATGGTATGCGTGGTGACGTCACGGGACACCTGGGTGTCGAGCGCGCGCACGATCACTTCGGTGCGTACTTCTTCCTCCAGGTCATCGGCGATCCGCACCATGAAGCTCAGGGTGTATCGGGCGTCTTTCCGGCCGATGGCTTCGGGCAGCACCAGCAATCCGCCACCCACGCTGAGGTCGCGCAGGACGACGGCGGTTTCCTTGCGGCTGATCGGGTTGTACAGGGTAGCGGGGCAGTTGACGACGGAGCGCAGGGTGGCGCGGATGCGGGTCGTATTGACCAGCCTGGGATATTCCAGATGCATGTGCGGGTAGGGCTGCGCATACGCCTTGAGAACCTTGGATTTGAAGACGAAATGCCGGGTACCGGAAAATCCCTTGACGTTGTAGGGCGTGCCCTCTTTGACAGAAACGACCCTGCCGTCGGCGATGGGATTGGTGACGATGAGGGTCTGGTTCTTCAGATAGCCGAGCAGTCCAACCGGCAGGAAATCGCCAACGACTTCCAATGCCGAGTGAACCTGCAGCATCTCACCTGGCTGCAGGGCGAGATCTTCGAAGGGAATGGGCGCGCCGTCTTCAGACATGACACTGTCGGGAATCGAGAAACACGCGGATCATACCGGACGTCACGGCAGCGCCAGGGTGAATACGGCACCCGCGTCGTTGCACAGGTAAAGCTGGCCAGCACGGCCGCGGTTGTCATGCGCCTGGGCGATGAGGCGGGCGAACTGCAGTCCGAGGCCGGTGCCGCGTGCGCGGTATGGCGTACCGTCGGCGAGGCTGGCGAGGATGTGCGCGGGGTAGCCTTCGGAATCGTCACGCACGCTGAACGTCAGGCAGCCATCCTGTACCCTGGCCTGGATCTTAATGGCGGCGCGGGCGTAGACGAGCGAGTTGTGGATGGCGTTGATGAGCGCCATTTCGACAAGATCGCGGTCGAAAAACCAGATGGGTGGCACCGCGCCATCCACATTGGTCTGGATGCGAATACGGCCGTGCGACAGGGTTTCGGCCCGCCTGCCGATCTCTGCAATGAGGTCGTGCGGCGAGTAGGCGTCGATCACCGGATGGAAGCCACCGTGGTTGAACTTGTAAATGAGGAGCGCCTGCTGCAGTCGCTCGGTGACGCCTTGGCACTGCAGGCGTGCGGCATCGACCGCTGCGTCACGCGCGGGCTCACCCGACGCGGGAATGGCGTCGAGGGTCATGGACAACAACCCCAGATCGTTCTTCAGTTCGTGGATCAGGGCCGCATAGAAATCGTTGTTGTCGGATGTCATGCGTGCTTTCTCTTGATGCCGAACCGGTTTTCGACGTCTTTCAGATGCAGGCGCAGGCCGGCGAGACGAGGGTGGCCCGGCGCCTGGCGTTCCGCCTCGCCGAGTTGGTGCCGCGCGGCTTCGATCATTTTCTCGTCCATGCCGGCTTGATCAATGAGCTTGAGAATGACCCATACGGTGTTCATGCTGATGCGCGGGTTGAAGGGGGCTGACTCACAGGCGGTAAGCAGCTTCTCGGCGGCGGTGCGGAAATCGCCCTTCTGCGCAAGCACCACGCCTTCATTGTTGAGTTTGCGCACGTCGGCAGTCGCGGAGGCGAGCACGCTGGTGCCGGCATCCGTGCGGCCGGCATCGGTATAGATCTTGCGCGCCTTGTCCAGCAGCGCGTCACTGTCGTGTGCATTACGCGCGACTTCCGCGACCACCGCATCAGCCTCGTCGAGCCGGCCATTCGCCATACAGGCGTTGGCGAGATCCAGCATGAGGTGCGGATCGCCACGGATACCTGTGGCACGAAGGCTGGCAGCGGCATCCAGATTGCGTGCCGCTTCCGCCGGCTTGCCTTCCTGCGTAAGGGCGGCACTCTGCGTGACGGCCATCACCAACTGGCCCTCAGGCGTCGCTTCCAGAGTGCGCTTGTTGAATTTGAGCGTATTGGCCACGGCCTTGAGATCACCCTGCGCGAGCTGGACCCGGCACAAATTGCCATAGTCGGTCGGCGTGATGAAGATGGAGTGGCGCCCCTTTTCGATGGCCTGTGTGCATGCTGTGCGGGCCGTATCGAGATCGCCGTTGGCAAGCGCGACTTCGCCCAGTTTCTGCTGGCGCCGCACGGTGCGGCCGGATATCGCCACCCCCTGCTGCAGCACCTCCTGTGCAGCCGCGCTGTCCTTCTTTGCCAGGCAAACATCGGCGAGCAGGTCATAGGCGGCGACCATTTCGGGGGCACGCCCGAGCACGTCGCGCAATTCCTCCTCAGCCGCGTCCTCCTTTTGCAGCATATGCAGCGAACGAGCGAGACCCAGCCGTGCCCAGGGCACGGCACGCATGCCGATGACCTGCTGGTACAGCGCCTCTGCCTCATCGAAGCGGCCCCGGGCAATGAGCAATTCGCCCTTGAAACGAAGCGCATCGATCAGGTAGCGGGGCTGTTCACGCATCAGCGTATCGCAGGCCTCAATCGCAGCATCGAGGTCCTGTGCCACAAAATGCCGGTAGGCCTCGCCGAAGGCCCGCTTGCGCAGGAGGATCGCCACCAGCCGGCTGCACAGTACTTCCGCGCTGAATGGCTTGATCATGTAATCGTCAGGGGCAAGCTCGGCGGTGGCGACGACTTTTTCGTAGAACGATTCGGCGGTGACCATCATGAACACGGTCTCCAGCGAAATCAGGTTGCTGTGCCGCAGTTCCTCGAGCAACTGCTGGCCATCCCGGCCTTCGCCCAGGTTGAAGTCACACAGGATGAAATCGTAAGGCTTGTTGCGGATATGAAAGATCGCCTCGGACGCGTTGGCGGCCATCTGAACCTTGGTGATGCCGAAATTCGAGAGGGTCAGGCGCAACGCATTGCGCATACCCGGAGAGTCGTCCACCACCAGCGCGCGCAGGGCGCCAAAATCGATGCGAGTGTCGCCGGACGGTGCCGGGTTGCCGTTCATGTCCTGTGATCCTGTTTACGAAGGGAATTGCCGTGCGGCACTACCCTTCAGGTGCATTTCTCTGGAATAACGGCAATCGCGGGACGAACTGAACCGTCACCCCGGTGTTTTCAGGCCAAGGGCATCGGAAAACGGTCGACTCGGATACTGGAAAGCGACCGGGCCATCCGGGCGCGCATGCAAGAACTGTCGCACGAAGGGATCGTCCGAATCCGCCAGGTCGGCCGCCTCGCCCTCGGCCACGACGATGCCGTCATGCAGGAAATAGACGTAGTCGGCGACCTTGAGCGACTCGGATACGTCGTAGGTCACCACCACTGAAGTGAGGCCCAGGGCGTCGTTGAGCCGCCGGATCAGGTTCGCGATGGTGTTGAGCGAGATCGGATCGAGGCCAGCGAACGGCTCGTCGTACATGATCAGCATGGGATCGAGCGCGATCGCGCGGGCGAGCGCCACGCGCCGCTCCATGCCCCCCGACAGCTCGCCGGTCATCAGGTCGCGTGCCCCACGCAGGCCGACAGCATGCAGCTTCATCAGCACCAGGTCGTGGATGACATCTTCCGGCAGGTCGGTGTGCTCGCGCATCGGATAGGCGATGTTCTCGAACACCGTGAGATCGCTGAACAGGCCGCTGACCTGGAACATCATGCCCATCTTGCGGCGCATCGCGTAAAGCGCCCTGTTGTCGAGCTGGTGCACGATCTGGCCGTCGAATTTCACGTGCCCATGCGCCGGCCGCAGTTGGCCGCCGACATGTCGCAGCAGCGTGGTCTTGCCACAACCGCTGACACCGAGAATGGCGACAAGTTTGCCGCGCGGTATGGCGAGATCAACCCCCCGCAGGATCTCCTGCGCCCCATAGGCGAAGCGCAGGCCCCGGATTTCCACCAGGACATCCTCCAACTCAGACTTCACCCAACAGCACCTCCGGTGACTCCAGCGCGGCTTTGACCGCGACCAGGAACTGCACCGCATCACGGCCGTCGATGAGGCGATGGTCGTAGGTCAGCGCGAGATACATCATCGGCCGCACCACGACCTGTCCGTGCTCGGCGACCGGGCGTTCCTGGATGGCGTGCATGCCGAGGATGGCCGACTGCGGGGGGTTGAGGATGGGGGTCGACAGCAGCGAACCGAACACCCCGCCGTTGGTGATGGAGAAGGTGCCGCCGGCCAGCTCGTCCAGTGTGAGGCGACCGTCGCGCGCGCGACCGGAGAAATCGGCGATGCCCTTCTCGATCTGAGGCGCGGAGAGCGTCTGCGCGCGGCGCAGGATCGGCACCACCAGCCCGCGCGGCGTGGAAATGGCAATGCCGATGTCGGCATCGGCGTGCCAGACGATATCGTTGCCGTCGATGGCGGCATTGACGACGGGGAACTGCTCCAGCGCCGCGCACGCCGCGCGCACGAAGAAGGACATGTAGCCCAGCTTGACGCCGTGCTTCACCTCGAACTCCGCCTTGTAGCGCTGACGCAGTGCGTTGACCGGGCCCATGTTCACTTCGTTGAAGGTGGTGAGCATGGCGGCCGTATGCTGCGCCGCCACCAGACGCTCGGCGATGCGCTGGCGCAGCCGCGACATCGGCTCGCGGTTAATCGGTGTGGGCATCACGTTTGCCACCTCCCCAATCCCCTCTCCCTGCCCTCTCCCCCCAACGGGAGAGGGGAAAAAAGCTGGGCCCAACCCGATTGACGGGGAGGGTTGGGGATAACCAGCGACTTGCCCGCTCGCGGGCGTGGTTGCTTGGCCAGTAGTTCCATCAGAGGGCGGCGAAGCCATCGGTGTGGGCATTACGTTCACCCCCTCTCCCGCGGGCGGGATAAGCGGCGCCTTGCCCGCTTGCGGGCTTGGTCGATCGACTGGAGGCCTCATCAGAGGGCTCGCCCCGCCAACGACCACGCCCTCCCCCGTCTCGATGACGGCGATGACCTCGTCCGCTTTCACCGACCCGCCCTCGCCGCGAATGACCTCGACCAGCGTGCCGGACGCAGGAGCCGGAATTTCCAGGATGACCTTGTCGGTTTCGAGATCGACCAGGGTCTCGTCGCGCGCCACCGTGTCGCCGGCCTGGCGGCGCCATGGCAACAGGGTGCCGCTGGCGACCGAGTCGGACAAGGTGGGCACGCGCACGTCAATTCGCATACGGGTTCTCCAGCGCATCCTGTATGAGCGCTTCCAGTTCGGCACGGTGGCGCGACACATAGCCCGAAGCGGGTGCGGCGGCGGGTGGACGGCCCGCGTAGTGGAAGCGCCGTCCTGGCGGCACGCAATGGTTGAGGTGGTGCAGGATCTGGTACCACGCGCCCTGGTTCATCGGTTCCTCCTGCGCCCAGACGAAGGTCGCATCGTGGGGATAGGCATGCAGGACATCGCGCAATGTCTCTTCCGGGAAGGGATAAAGCTGTTCGACGCGTAGCAGTGCAACGTCATCCAGCCCCCGCTCGGTGCGCGCGGCTTCGAGATCGAACCACACGCGGCCGCTGCATGCGACCACGCGCTTGGCGCGGCGCGGTGCACGCGGATCGTCGATCACGGAACGGAACGCACCCGCGCTGAGTTCCTTCAGCGAGGACGTCGAGGCCGGATGGCGCAACAGGCTCTTCGGCGTGAGCACGATGAGCGGCTTGCGCGCCGGCCGCACGATCTGCCGCCGCAGCAGGTGGAACATCTGCGCGGGCAGCGTCGGCACGCACACCTGGATGTTGTCCTGCGCGCACAATTGCAGGAAGCGTTCGAGCCTCGCCGAGGAATGCTCCGGCCCCTGCCCCTCGAAGCCGTGCGGCAGCAGCAGGGTGAGCCCGCACAAGCGGCCCCACTTCGCCTCACCGCTGGTGATGAACTGGTCGATCACCACCTGCGCGCCGTTGGCGAAGTCGCCGAACTGCGCTTCCCACACCACCAGGGTGTCCGGGTCGGCCGTCGCGTAGCCGTACTCGAAGGCCAACACCGCCTCCTCCGACAGCAGCGAGTCGATGACGGTGAAGCTGCCCTGGCGCTCGTGAATGTGTTCGAGCGGGATGTAGACGCCGCTCTGGCGGCGCTCGCGCTTCTGGTCGTGCCACACGGCGTGGCGGTGGAAGAAGGTGCCGCGCGCCGAATCCTGGCCGGACAGGCGCACGTTGTGCCCGGCGTCGAGCAGGCTGGCGTAGGCGAGCGTCTCGGCGTAGCCCCAGTCGAGGGGCAACTCGCTCGCGCGCATCCTGCGGCGGTCGTCGAGCACCTTCTGTACCCGTGGGTGCAATTCGATCTCATGTTCCAGGGTGGTGATGCGCTCGCCGAGAAAATCCAGGCGCTCGGCAGGCACCGCGGTCGGCACGTCCCCGGGATTCCTGCCGCGGAAGCGTCCCCAGTGCGTGCCGAAGGTCTCCTTGAAGTCGGATGGCGCCGGCGGGCTCAGCGATTCGCCATGTTCCAGGCGGTCGCGGCAGCGGTCGACCAGGTCGTCCGCCTGTGCCTGGGTGACCACGCCCTCATCGACCAGGCGCTGCGCGTAGAGCACGCGCGTGCTGGGATGCGCATTGATGCGCCGGTACATGAGGGGCTGCGTGGCGAGCGGTTCGTCCTGCTCGTTGTGGCCGTGGCGGCGGTAGCACACCAGGTCGATGAAGCAGTTCTTGTGGAAGGTGTAGCGGAAATCGACCGCGGTCTGCACCGCGAACGCCACGGCCTCCGGATCGTCGCCGTTGACGTGCAGCACCGGCGCCTCGACCATCTTGGCGACGTCGGTGCAATACAGCGTCGAACGCACGTCGCGCGGGTCGGAGGTGGTAAAGCCGATCTGGTTGTTGATGACGATGTGGATGGCGCCGTTGTTGCGGAAGCCGCGCGTCTGCGACATGTTGAGGCTTTCCATCACCACGCCCTGCCCCGACAGCGCAGCGTCGCCGTGCAGGATCACCGGCACCACCTCGTAGCCAAGCACGTCGGCACGCCGGTCCTGACGCGCGCGCACCGAACCGCGCACCACCGGATGCACGATCTCCAGGTGCGAGGGATTGAACGCCAGCGCGAAGTGCACCGGGCCGTACTCGGTGGCGATGTCGGTGGAAAAGCCCTGGTGGTACTTGACGTCGCCCGACAGCGGCGAATCCGGGTCGCCGTTCGCCGGCTCCGCATAGAGGCTGTCGACGGTGCGCCCCATCAGGTTGACCAGCACGTTGATGCGCCCACGGTGCGCCATGCCCATCACAATTTCCCGGGCACCATGGCGGGCGCAGCGCGCGATGACCAGATCCAGCAGCGGAATCAGGCTCTCCCCGCCTTCGAGCGAAAAGCGCTTCTGCCCGACGTGGCGGGTATGAAGGAATTTTTCGAGCGTCTCGGCGTCGGTGAGGCGCTTCAGCAACTGCTTCTTCAGGTCCGCGCTGACGTTGAAGCGTCCCTGCGCCGATTCGATGCGTTCCTGCAGCCAGCGCTTGCGCGCCACGTCGGTGATGTGCATGTACTCGAAGCCGATGCGCCCGCAGTAGGCGCCGCGCACACGCTCGAGGATATCGGCCAGCGTGGTGCGCTCCACGCCGCACAGCGAGCCGGTTTCGAATTCGCGCGCGAGATCGGACCCGGTGAGGCCATAGTGGGCGGGATCGAGCTCCGGCGTGGGCGGCGGTTCGAAGCGGCGCAGCGGATCGAGATCGGCCTTGCGCACGCCGAGATAGCGGTAGGCGTTGATGAGCCTGAGCACCGCCACCTGCGCCGCATCGGCGCAATGCGTCTCGTCGGGCAACGACTGCGCCAGCCACGGCGCCAGGGCCTCGTCACCGAGCGCCTCCAGGTATGCCGCGTTGCCGGCATACAGCGGGGTGCTTCGATGCCAGTCGCGCGTGCTCATGCGATAGCTCGACGCGCGTCAGGCTCCGCGCTGGTCGAGCGGCACGAAGCTGCGCCGCGCGGCGCCGGTGTAGAGCTGGCGCGGCCGCCCGATCTTGTGCGCGGGGTCGGACAGCATCTCGTGCCACTGCGCCACCCAGCCGGCGGTGCGCGCCATCGCAAACAGCGCGGTGAACATGCTGGTGGGGATGCCCATCGCACGGAAGATGATGCCGGAATAAAAATCGACGTTGGGATACAGCTTGCGCGCGATAAAATATTCGTCTTCCAGCGCGATGCGTTCGAGTTCGAGCGCGATCTTGAACTGCGGATCGTCGCGCAGGTCGAGTGCGTCGAGCACCTCGTAGCAGGTCTGGCGGATGATGGCCGCGCGGGGATCCATGTTCTTGTAGATGCGATGACCGAAGCCCATCAGGCGGAAGGGATCGGACTTGTCCTTGGCGCGACGGATGAAGTCGGGAATCTTCGAGACGTCATCCATCTCTTCCAGCATCTTCAGCACCGCCTCGTTGGCGCCGCCGTGCAGCGGGCCCCACAGCGACGCCATGCCGCTGGCGATGCAGGCATACGGGTTGGCGCCGCTCGAACCCGCCAGGCGCACCGTCGAGGTCGAAGCGTTCTGCTCGTGGTCGGCATGCAGGATGAAGATGCGGTCGAGCGCGCGCGCGAGCACCGGGTTCGGCTCGTAGTCCTCGCACGGGCTGGAGAACATCATGTGCAGGAAGTTCTCGGCATACGACAGCCGGTTCTGCGGATAGACGAAGGGCTGGCCTTCGTTGAACTTGTAGGCCCACGCGGCCACTGTCGGAATCTTCGCAATCAGGCGATGCGCGACGATCTCGCGGTGCGCCGGGTTGAAGTTGTCGAGACCGGCGTGATAGAACGCCGACATCGCGCCGGTCACGCCGATCATCACCGCCATGGGATGCGCACTGCGGCGGAAACCGCGAAATACGTTCTCCATCTGGTCGTGCAGCAGGGTGTGATGGCGGATCGACTGTTCGAACGCCATTTTCTGCTCGCCCGTCGGCAGTTCGCCATGCAGCAGCAGGTAGCAGACCTCCATGTAGTCCGACTGGTAGGCCAGCTCCTCGATCGGATAGCCGCGGTAGTACAGCAGGCCCTCGTCGCCGTCGATGTAGGTGATGGCCGAATTGCAGCTCGACGTCGCGGTGAAGCCCGGATCGTGCGTGAAATAGCCGTGCGCGCCGAGCGGGCGGATATCGATGACCGGTTTGCCGTAGGTGCCCTCCTCGATCGGCAGTTCGATCGAGGGGCTGCCGTCGCTGAATGTAAGGGTGACGGTTTTTTTCATGGTGCTTCTCGAAAATGTTGCAGGCGCCGGACGAGTCTCGCCATGGCGGGATCGTCCGGCGGCACGCTGCCTTGCAGCCTGTCGACGATGTCCATGTCGGACAGGCCCAGCAGCCGCTCGAACGCGGCCACCTCCTGAGGGTGAAGTGTAGCGCGGTGCGCGGTCCAAAAGCCACCCAGCAGCAGGTCGAGTTCCAGCAGACCGCGGCGGCAACGCCACGTCAATGCGTCACACACGGCGCTTCACCAGCAACGAGCGGATGCGTCCGATCGCTTCCGTCGGATTGAGCCCCTTGGGACAGGCGTCGACGCAGTTCATGATGCCGCGGCAGCGGTACAGCCGATACGGGTCTTCCAGGTGGTCGAGTCGCGCCGAGGTCGCTTCGTCGCGGCTGTCGGCGATGAATCGATACGCCTGCAACAATCCCGCCGGACCGACGAAGGTCTCCGGGTTCCACCAGAACGAGGGGCACGCCGTGGTGCAGCAGGCGCACAGAATGCATTCGTACAGCCCGTCCAGCCGCGCGCGGTCCTCCGGACTCTGCAAGCGCTCGACCTCGGGCTCGGGGTCGTCATTGACGAGCCATGGCTTGATCGAACGGTATTGCCGGTAGAACGGCTCCATGTCCACGATGAGGTCGCGAATCACCGGCAATCCCGGCAACGGGCGCACCTCGACAGGCTGCTTCAGTTCGGCCAGCGGCGTGATGCACGCCAGCCGGTTCCGGCCGTTGACATTCACCGCATCCGACCCGCACACCCCCTCGCGGCACGAGCGGCGCAGCGAGAGTGTTTCATCCTGTGCCTTGATGGCGACGAGTGCATCGAGCAGCATCTTGCCGGTGGGATCGATATCGAGCTCGACGTCCTGCATGAAAGGCGGAGCACCGGATTCGGGGTTGTAGCGGTAGAGGCGGAATTTCATAGGGGGCTCCCACCCATCAATACACCCGTTCCATCGGCCGGATCGACTCCACCGTCAGCGGCTTCAGGCGTACCGGCTTGGTGTCCACCTGATCGCCGTCCCGCGTATACAGCGTGTGGCGCAGCCAGTTTTCGTCATCGCGCTGCGGATGATCCTCGCGCGTGTGGGCGCCGCGGCTCTCGCTGCGAGCGAGCGCGGAGACCAGCGTCGCACGTGCTACGCCGATGAGGTTCTCCAGTTCGAGCGCCTCGATGCGCGCGGTATTGAACACGCGGCTGGTGTCGGAAAGTCCAGCGTGCGCCAGGCGCGCTTCGAGCGCGTCCAGTTCGGCGAGGCCCTCGCGCAGCACGCTGTCGGTGCGGAACACGCCGCAGTTTGTCTGCATGGTGCGGCGCAGGTCGGCGGTGACGGCGGCCACGCGCTCGCTGCCGCGGCCGCCCCAGCGTGCCAGGCGCGCAAGACTGCCCTCCGCCACGTTCTCCGGCAATGGGCGCGCATAGGGGTTGTCGTGCAGGGTTTCGAGCATGTGGCGCCCGGCCGCGCGGCCGAACACGATGAGATCGAGTAGCGAGTTGCCACCCAGGCGGTTGGCGCCATGCACCGACACGCAGGCGCACTCGCCGACGGCGTACAAACCGGGCACGGGTTCCTCGGGGCCGTAGTGCGCCGGCGCGACGACCTGTCCGTGCAGGTTGGCGGGAATGCCGCCCATCATGTAGTGCGCCGTGGGCGCGACGGGAATCGGCGCAGAGGTGGGGTCGACGCCGGCGAAGCGGATGGAGAGTTCGCGGATGCCCGGCAGCTTCTGCGCGATGGCCGCCTCGCCGAGATGGTCGAGCTTGAGGTCGACGTAATCGCCATGCAACCCGCAGCCGCGCCCTTCGGCGATTTCGATGGCGATGGCACGCGCCACCACGTCGCGCCCGGCGAGGTCTCCTGCATGCGGGGCATAGCGTTCCATGAAGCGCTCACCGTGCCGGTTCAACAGATACCCACCCTCGCCACGCGCGCCCTCGGTGATGAGGCAGCCGACGCCGGCGATGCCGGTCGGATGGAACTGCCAGAATTCCATGTCCTGCAGCGGCAGGCCGGCGCGCAGCACCATGCCGAGGCCGTCGCCGGTGTTGATCATGGCGTTGCTGCTGTTGCCGAACACGCGTCCCGCCCCGCCGGTGGCCAGCAGCGTTGCACGCGCCTCAATCAGGATCGGCTCGCCGGTCTCGATCGACAGCGCGGTGACGCCGAGGCAGTAGCCCTCGGCGTCGCGCAGAAGATCCAGTGCGAAATATTCGTCGAAGAACTGCGTACGGTGCTTGATGTTCCGCTGATACAGCGTGTGCAGCAGCGCGTGACCGGTGCGGTCGGCAGCGGCGCAGGTACGCGTCGCCTGCTCGCCGCCGAAGTGCTTCGATTGGCCGCCGAAGCGGCGCTGATAGATCCGCCCGTCGTCCAGCCGCGAGAACGGCAGGCCCATGTGTTCGAGCTCGTAGACCGCACTCGCCGCCTCGCGGCACATGAACTCGATCGCATCCTGGTCGCCCAGCCAGTCGCCGCCCTTGACCGTGTCGTACATGTGCCATTCCCAGCGGTCGTCGTCGACGTTGGCGAGCGCGGCGGTGATGCCGCCCTGCGCCGACACCGTGTGCGAGCGCGTCGGGAAGACCTTGGACACGACCGCGACCTTGTAGTCGGAG
>JANJWS010000102.1 GCA_024709425.1 Thiobacillus sp. | reverse complement strand
GCTGCCGAGCCGCGAATACATCCTGCAACTCCTGACCGAAGCCGGCTGCCCGGTCGACGCCGATGCGTTCGCCGAACAGCTGCACATCAGCGAGGCCGAGCGCGACCTGTTCCAGCGCCGCCTCGGCGCGATGCAGCGCGACGGCCAGCTGATGCTCAACCGCAAGCGCCAGTTGTGCCTGCCGGACAAGCTCGACCTGATCAAGGGCCGCGTCGAGGGCCACCCCGACGGCTTCGGCTTCGTGGTGCCGGAAGAAGGCGGCGACGATCTCTACCTGTCACCCAAGGAAATGCATCGCGTGCTGCATGGCGATCGCGTGATGGTGCGGGTGGCCGGCTTCGATCGCCGTGGCCGCCGCGAGGCCAAGATCGTCGAGGTGCTGGAGCACGTCAATAAGTTCATTGTCGGCCGCTATTACCTCGAAGGGGGCGTCGGCTTCCTGATCGCGGAAAACCGCCGCATCAACCAGGACATCCTGGTTCCGCCCGAAAACGCAGGGGATGCCCGGTCCGGACAGGTGGTGACGGTGGAAATCATCAACCAGCCCGGTGCGCATAACGAGGCGGTTGGCCGCGTCAGCGAGATTCTCGGCAGCTTTACCGGCCCCGGCATGGAAATCGAGATCGCGCTGAGGAAGCACGACCTGCCCTATGTGTTCCCCCCCGAGGTCGAGGCGCAGGCAGGAAAGCTGCCGAACAAGGTGCTGAAGAAGGACATGGCTGGGCGCGAGGATATCCGCCACCTGCCGCTCGTCACCATCGACGGCGAAACCGCGCGCGACTTCGACGACGCGGTGTACTGCGAGCCGCAGGGCCGCAGCGGCTTCAGACTGGTGGTGGCGATCGCCGACGTCAGCCATTATGTGCAGCCGCGCGACGCGCTCGACACCGAAGGCTTCAACCGCGGCAACTCGGTGTACTTCCCGCGCCGCGTGATTCCGATGCTGCCCGAGGCCTTGTCCAACGGCCTGTGTTCGCTCAATCCGGAAGTCGACCGCCTGTCGATGGTGTGCGACATGCAGATCAGCAGCACTGGCAGCATCAAGGAGTACCGCTTCTATCCGGCGGTGATCTATTCGCATGCGCGGCTCACCTACAACCAGGTGTGGGACTGGCTGTCGGGTACGGCCAAGCCGGAGAGGAAGCATGCCGCGCTAATGCCGCACCTGGAGGCGCTCGACAAGTTGTTCCGCGTCATGCTGAAGGCGCGCGCCAAGCGCGGCGCCATCGACTTCGGCTCGACCGAGACGCAGATTATTTTCGACGACCAGGGCAAGATCAAGGAGATCGTGCCGGTGGTCCGCAACGATGCCCACCGCATCATCGAGGAATGCATGCTCGCGGCCAACGTCTGCGCGTCGGATTACCTGCATGCAAACAAGCAGCCCGCGCTGTTCCGTGTGCACGAAGGCCCGACGCCGGAGAAGCTCGCCGCGCTGCGCGGCTTCCTCGCCGAATTCGGCCTCGACCTCGGCGGCGGCGACAAGCCGCATGCCAAGGATTACGCCGCGCTGCTGGAAAAGATCAAGGACCGTCCCGACCACGGCCTGCTGCAAACCGTAATGCTGCGCTCGCTCCGGCAGGCGATCTACAGCCCCGACAACAAGGGCCACTTCGGCCTGGCCTACGAGGCCTACACCCACTTCACCTCGCCGATCCGCCGCTATCCCGACCTGCTGGTGCACCGCGGCATCAAGGCTGTGCTGAACGGCGAGAAGCTGCCCGCCAAGGGCCTTGCGGAAATCGGCCTGCACTGCTCGATGACCGAACGCCGCGCCGACGACGCCACCCGCGACGTCGACGCCTGGCTGAAAACCTACTTCATGCAGGACCGCATCGGCGACGAATACAACGGTACCGTCAGCGCGGTGACCAGCTTCGGCATGTTCGTCGCGATCGACGAGATCTTCATCGAGGGTCTGGTCCACGTGTCCGAACTCGGCCAGGATTACTTCCACTACGACCAGGCCAAACACATGATGCTCGGCGAGCGCACCGGGAAAAAATATCGCCTGGGCGACCGCGTGCGCATCAAGGTGATGCGCGCCGACATCGAGACCAGCAAGATCGATTTCAGCCTGGTCGAGCAGGACAACTCCGCGCTCGACATGCAGCGCGCGTTCGAGAAGCGGGAGCCGGAAAATAAATCGGGCAAACCCAAAGCGTCCAAGCCCCGCGCAGGTGCCAAGAAGAAATGAGCGAGAAACCCGCCGACAAGCACGCCGCAGAAAAACTCATCTACGGTTTTCACCCCGTGCTGGCCCGCCTGCGCCAGGACCCCACGGGCATCTTCGAAATCTACCTCGACCTCACCCGGCGCGACGCGCGCGCGCGCGATCTGGTGCACCAGGCCAGGGACAACGGCGTCAAACTGGCGCAGGTCGAAGCCGACCGGCTGACCCGGCTGGTCGGCAAGACCGCCAAGCACCAGGGCGTGGTCGCCCGCGTCAAGCCGGTGGCGCTGACGCATTCGCTCGACGAAGTGCTGGAAAGCATCAAGGGCCCGCCGCTCCTGGTCATCCTCGACGGCGTCACCGACCCGCACAACCTCGGCGCGATACTCCGGTCCGCGGACGCCTTCGGCGTCCACGCGGTCATCGCGCCGAAGGACAATGCCGTCGGCATCAACGCCACTGTGGAAAAGGTCGCCTCGGGCGCCGCGGAGACCGTGCCGTACATCATGGTCACCAACCTGGCACGCACCATCGAGGATTTGAAGGAACACAACATCTGGGTCATCGCCGCCGACATGGACGGCGACCAGCCCCTGTCGGGCATCGACGCCAAGACCGGCATCGCCTGGGTGCTCGGCGCCGAAGGCGCGGGCATTCGCCGCCTGGTCAAGCAAAGCTGCGATCAGGTCGCGCGCATTCCCATCGGCGGCACGGTGGAAAGCCTCAATGTCTCGGTGTCGGCGGCGCTGTGCCTGTATGAGGCGGTGCGGCAGCGTGCAGCGCGGGTGTGAGCCTGACAAAGTGATCGCTTCGCACTAAACTGCACCAATAGTATGCGTTTAGTATGCTTTTGATGTGGATTGAGGGTTTGCACCATGGCAACCGTGTGTAAAACCATCACCTTGACCGACAAGCAGGACAGCTGGATCAAGGCACAGATTGACGCTGGGCATTACACCAACGACAGCGAATATATTCGCGATCTCATCCGGCGCGAACAGGAGCGCAGTGCCGAGGTCGAGGCGCTACGCGCCGCGCTGATTGAAGGTGAGGCCAGCGGCGAAGCGAAACCCTTCGATGTGGGCGCGTTCAAGCGAAAAATGCGCGCTTCGCTTGGCTGAATACTGCCTCACCCCCGCCGCCGAGCGCGACCTTGAAAACATCTGGCTTCACACTCGCCAGCAATGGGGGATGGAGCAGGCCTATCGCTACATCGACAATTTGATTGCGGTCTTTGCCGAACTGGCGCAATCGCCCAGGACCGCACCTGCCTGCGATCACATTCGGCCTGGCTATCGTCGTCGCAGCGTCGAGCGGCACATGATTTACTTTCGCATCACAGCTTAGGCGTCGCGATCGTTCGTATCCTGCATGACCGCATGGATGCGCTGCGCCATTCTTGACGCGGGCAGTTTGTGTCTTGATGGGCGCGGAACCAATAGGATTGACTCGCCAAGTTACGCCAGTTCCTGCAAGCGCAGCAATCGCGCAGCCTCTTCCGCGCGCGCGTCATCAATCTCCCGCATCACCCCCTCCAGATCAACCGGTGGCTTGTCGCATTCGAACCGGCCTGTGAGTTCGGTCTCGGGATGTAGCGCACCGTGTTCATACAGTGCCCAGATTTCCTCGGCGTATTGCGTCGCCAACAGCGCCGGCGCGAACTGGCCGAAATAGGTCCGCAGGTTGTTGACGTCGCGCGCCAGCATCGCCTGGGCGTGGTTGTTGCCGGCGGCGTCGACCGCCTGCGGCAGGTCGATGATGACCGGGCCGGCGGCGGCAACGAGGATGTTGAATTCGGACAGGTCGCCGTGGATGACGCCGGCGCACAGCATGCGCACGACTTCGCCGATCAGGGTGCGGTGGTGGGCGAGGGCTTCGTCCTCGGTGAACGACACGTCGTTGAGGCGGGGCGCGGCGTTCCCTTCGGCATCGGCGACGAGCTCCATCAGCAGCACGCCTTCATGGAAGTTGTACGGCGTGGGCACGCGCACGCCGGCGGCGGCGAGCCGATACAGCGCATCGACCTCGGCGCTTTGCCAGGCTTCTTCCTGCATCTGGCGGCCGTATTTGCTGCCCTTGGCCATGGCACGCGCCTGGCGGCTGTTCTTGGTTTTGCGGTTTTCGGTGTAGTCGACGGCCTGGCGAAAGCTGCGTTTGTTGGCTTCCTTGTAGACCTTGGCGCAGCGGATGTCGTCGCCGCAGCGCACGACGAAGACCATGGCCTCCTTGCCGCTCATCAACTGGCGTAGGACGCCGTCGATCAGGCCGTCTTCGAGCAGGGGTTCGAGGCGCTTGGGGATTTTCATCGGTGGAGGC